>JASFWR010000202.1:0-6899 GCA_050049155.1 Planctomycetota bacterium
GCTTGCCTCCCAGGGGCAGGACGTCGAGCACGTGCAGGTCCCGCTTGCTCGCGCGCGCCTTCAGGCTGCCCCCGACGACCTTCTTGAAGAGCAGGGCGAGGGCACCGATGGTGACCACGAACACCGCGACGGTGGCCACGAGCCAGCCGAGGTCGGGGCCTGCGGCGGCGCCGAGGGGCTGGGCCACGTCGGCCGTGGACTGGAGCTGGAGGGCGGGGAGGAGCGTCATGGCGTCCCGGACGAACTCGCCGGGACACGCCCCTTCGCAACCGGTGTGCCAACCCCCTTCCCGGGGCCGCGCCGGCCGGTCACCTACCGCGTGCGTCGGATTTGGCGACGCCAGGTGTCGATCAACCCGACACGTCGCAGCGGCCGCCGGCGCCCTCCGAGGGCGCCGCCGCCTGCCGCGCGAGGTCGCGGCGCGACTCGCGGGTCGCCTTCAGGCGCTGCATGAGCGCCTCGCGGTCCTGCCGGACCGCCGCGGTGAGCACCGCGTTGAGCCGGAGGAGGTCCTCCAGCTCGTCGTCGAAGCGCTCGAGGTCGCCCTGGGGCACCTCCTTGCGGGCCGCCGCGAAGTCCCCCGTGTCAGCCAGGGCCCGGGAGAGGCGCTCGAGGGCCGCGGGCACGTCCGCGTCCTCGGCCCGGGCGCCGTCCAGGAGGGACAGTCCCCCCTGCATGGCGCGGCGCGCCTCGGCGAGGCGCTCGAAGGGTCCGCCCGGCGCGTTCACGCGGCGCGGGAGGCCTCCACTTCCACCTTGGACCACGCCTCGAGGAGCGTCTCGAGCACGGCCTTCACGCCCCCCAGGGGCGCCCCCGTCCGATCCAGCATGGCCCGCTGGATCTCGGCCTCGCAGAAGAGGTAGAGCCGCTCGAGGTTGGCGACCACGTCCTCGCTCCCCGCGCTCCTGTCCAGGGCCAGGCGCAGCTCGGCCACGATGGCGTCGGCGTCCGAGAGCAGCGGCACGAACCGCGAGCGGGGATCCGCGCTGTCCTCCAGCGCGGCCTGGCCGAGGAAGCGGATGGCGCCCTGGTACAGGAGGCGCACGATCTTGATGGGCGGCGCGTTCTCGACCGAAGAGCTGAGGTAGGCCTCGGCGGCCGTCATCTTGGGAGCCATGGGATGGGAAGGATTGGCAGGGATGTCGCTGCGCGACGGAGTGGAGAGAGTCGGCTGGGTCAGCCGAGGATGTTGTTCAGCGCGGTGCCCTGGGCGTTCAGGCCCCCGAGGAGCTCCTCGAGCCGGGCGAAGCGGAGGATGAGGGTCTCCTCGTACTTGGTGAGGCGGTCCTCACGGCGCTCGATGCGGTCGTCGTACCGGTCGATGGCCTCGCGGATCGCGTCCTCGCGCAGGTCGAAGATGCCCTGCACCTCGACGCCGTCCGGGGCGGCGAGGGCGCCGAACATCTGGTCCACCTCGCGGACGAGCTTGTTCATGAGCCCCGTGTCCGCCGTGGTGTCGACGTAGTACTCCGGGGTGTTCGGCGCCGCCCCGCCGTTGTCGAAGCCGTCGGTGTCCGCGAAGAGGTCCATCAGGGCCTCGAGGTTGTCCGTGAACTTCTCGTCGAAGACGGTCGAGTTGACCGAGAGGGTCCCGTCCTGCGCCTGGTCGATGCCCACGAGCGAGAGGGTGCTGTAGCCCTCCGTGTCCCCCGAGACGGTGTTCACGTCCACGTCGAACAGCGCCCGCTGCAGGTTCCGCCGGACGCTGCTGAGCAGGGAGTCCCCGAAGAGCAGGCCGCCGGTCGTCCCGCCGCCGTCGTCGCCCTCGGCGGGCGTGAACTGGTTCTGGGTGTTCATGAACTCCATGACCGCGTTGTAGGCGGTCACGAAGTCGTCGATCTTGCCGCGGACGGCCGCCCGATCGGGATCGATGGAGATCGACACGGGGCCCGACGGCGTGGTCGAGCGCAGGTCGAGGGTCACCCCCTCGATGACGCCGGTGAACGTGTTGTCCGCCCGTCGGACCTCCAGCCCGTTGATCTTCGCGAGCGCGTCGTTGCCCACCGTCACGTTGTTGGTGCTCTGGGCCTCGCCGTTGAGGTCCGGAGCGGACCAGTTGACGGACAGGGACTCGGTCGCCCCGGCGACGTCGGAGAAGAGGTCCGTGATGCGGCCCTCCTCGCCCGAGTTCTTGGAGGTCAGCACCAGTTGATAGGTCGGGTTGCTCTCCGTGCCGGTGTTGACCACGGAGGCGTCCACGTCGTCCGCCGCCATCTGGTTGATCTGTGAGGCGATCTGGTCGAGGCTGGACTCGGCGGGGTCGACGGTGAGCGAGTAGTTCGTCGTGCCGACGCTGAAGCTGATCTGCTGCCCCGCGGTGTCCGTGAGGTTGACGTCACGGGCGCTGACCGCGTCGAACGCCCAGCGGTCGGTCGCCGCGAGGCGCTGCACCTCGAGCGAGTGGCTGCCGGGCTCCGCGTTCGAGCCGGCCGTGACGGCCGCGACGGACTCGTCCGTGATCGAGGCCGCATAGGCGTAGAACTCGGAGGGCGACGAGAGGTCGTCCGCCTTCGTCTTCAACGTCCTCACCAGGTCGCCCAGCTGGCCGACGAGATCGAGCCGCTGCTGCTCCGTGCTCTTGCGGCTCCGCAGGACGTTGATCGGGATCCGCTCCACGGCCACCAACTGGCTGACGATGGCGTTGGTGTCGAGACCACTTCCGAGGCCCGAGAAGCTGATTCCTGAGGTGCTGACCATGGGTCGACGAGGGCCCGCGGGGACCGCTCGTTGGGGTTTTCGGCCGCGCGGGACCGAGCTTTAGCGACCAATGTGTGGGAAGTCGCGCGCCCGGATTCACGGCCTCGAACCCCCGAGATCGACGGCCGAGCGCTGGATCCAGCGCGAAAAGATTTCCACCCCGGCCTGGAGCCCGTCCGCCGCGGGACGGGGAAGCAGGTGCGCCCCCGATGCCAAGCATCATCGGGGGCGCTAGATCCACCGCGGGTCGCCTCGAGGGCGGCCCGCGGGGAGTCTGGGTCTCGGATCAGCCGAGGAGAGAGAGCGCCAGCTGGGGCTGGGCGTTCGCCTGAGCGAGGACCGAGGTGGCGGCCTGCTGCAGGATCGAGTTGCGGGTCAGGTCCGCGGTCTCGAAGGCGACGTCCACGTCGCGGATCCGGCTCTCGGCAGCGCTGGTGTTCTCGCGCACGCTCGCGAGCGAGCGGAGGGTGCTGTCGAGGCGGTTCTGCTGGGCACCAAGGGTACCGCGCGAGGCGTTGACGCTGTTGATCGCGGTGTCGATCGAGGACAGCATCGCGGTCGCCGTGGCCTGGGTGGAGATCCCGCCGTTGACGCCGAGCGTCGACGAGGTCACGTCAGCGCCGGTCACCGAGATCGTGTCGTTGGTCGTGCCGTTGATGCCGACCTGGATCGTGATCGAGGTGTTGGTGCCGTCCAGGAGGTCGACGCCGTTGAACTGCGTGGTCTGGGAGATCCGGTCGATCTCCTCCACGAGCTGCTGGAACTCGCCGTTCAGCGTGGTGCGGTCGTCCGCGCTGAGCGTGCCGTTCGAGGACTGCATGGACAGCTCACGCATACGGCCGAGGATGTCGCTCACCTCGTTCAGCGCGCCTTCGGCGGTCTGAACCATGGAGACGCCGTCCTGGGCGTTGCGGGAGGCCACGGTGTAGGAGCGGATGTCGGCCCGCATGCGCTCGGAGATACCGAGGCCGGCGGCGTCATCAGAAGCGCTCGAGATGCGCAGGCCGGAGGAGAGGCGGGCGAAGTTGCCGCCGAGCTGCTGGGTCGAGTTGAAGAGGTTGCGCTGCGCGTTCATGGACGCAACGTTGGTGTTGACGCGAAGTCCCATTCGAGTTTCTCAGTTGTCGGATATGGAGTCGTGATGCGAACGATTGGAAGCCGCGGCCGGTCGCTACCTTGGCCCGCCCTTCCCCCGGTGGATTCCCTGCCGTTCACGTACAGGTGTCCCTCGAGGTCCAGGTTGGGGCGCGATCAGTCTTGGCAGGCCCTCGGCCCGGCGCAGACCCACGAGCTCGGGTGAGCCGCGGGTCCGTCCCCCAAATGCACGCGGGGGACGGGCCGGAGCGAGTGGTTCAGGTCAGCCCAGCAGCGACAGCGCGAGCTGCGGCTGGGAGTTCGCCTGCTGCAGGATCGCGGTGGAGGCCTGCTGCAGGATGGAGTTGCGGGTCAGGTCGGCCGTCTCCATGGCGACGTCGACGTCGCGGATCCGGCTCTCGGCCGCGCTGGTGTTCTCGCGCACGTTCGAGAGCGAACGGAGCGTGCTGTCCAGGCGGTTCTGCTGCGCGCCGAGGACACCCCGCGCGTTGTTGACCGAGTCGATCGCGCTGTCCAGCGTCGTGAGCATGGTCGTGGCGCTGGCCAGGCTGCTGATCGAGCTCGAGGTGAGGCTGAGGGTGCTGATCGAGACGTCAGCGGGGCTCAGCGTGATCGTGTCGTTGGTGGTGTTGTCGATGCCGACCTGGATCGAGATCGAGGTCGCGCTGCCGTCGAGCAGGTCGACGCCGTTGAATTGAGTGGTGTTGGAGATCCGGTCGATCTCCTCCACGAGCTGCTGGAACTCGCCGTTCAGCGTGTTGCGGTCCGTGGCGCTGAGCGTGCCGTTGGCGGCCTGCATGGAGAGCTCACGCATCCGGCCGAGGATGTTGCTCACCTCGTTCAGCGCGCCCTCGGCGGTCTGAACGAGCGAGATGCCGTCCTGGGCGTTGCGGCGCGCCACCGAGTAGGAGCGGATGTCGGCGCGCATGCGCTCGGAGATGCCGAGGCCCGCGGCGTCGTCGGCCGCGCTCGAGATACGGAGGCCAGAGGACAGCCGGGCGAAGTTGCCGCCGAGCTGCTGGGTCGAGTTGAAGAGGTTCCGCTGCGCGTTCATGGACGCAACGTTGGTGTTGACGCGAAGTCCCATTGGTATTGCTTGGTTGCTTGGAGTTGGTGAACAGGTAGGAAACGGCCAGCGCGTTGGGTCCAGTGCGGTCGTGGTCGATCCCTCGCGCCGAACGGTTCACGCGTTCGGGCGACGGATCGCGAGCCTCGCTGGGCGCTGATCGTCGTGCGGTGTCGTCCGGTGCCGGGCCCCGCGGAACGGGGTGACCCGGGCCAGGCCGCAGCGCGGCCGCCCGGGCGGACGAGGTGATGTTTCAGAGAACGGATCCGGCCGGAGGGCCGGGCGCGGCGGGTCCGAGGCGCGAGTGGAAAAGGGGGGGAGGCCCTTGGGAGGTCTCCCCCCCACTCAGCGAATCGAGCCCGAAGGCCGCTTCTTTTTCGTTGTGACTCCCTCGGGGCGGATCAGCCCTGGAGGAGCGAGAGCGCGATCTGCGGCTGGACGTTGGCCTGCTGAAGGATCGAGGTGGCCGCCTGCTGCATGATCGAGTTCCGGGTGAGGTCCGCGGTCTCCATGGCGACGTCGACGTCGCGGATGCGGCTCTCGGAGGCGGAGAGGTTCTCGCGCTGCACCTGGATGCTGCGGAGGGAGCTCTCCATCCTGTTCTGCTGGGCCCCGAGGACCCCTCGAGCGTCGTTCACCGCGTTGATGGCGGTGTCGATGCTGGTCAGCGCGACCTGCGCGCCGGTGATGGACGTGATGTCGGTGGTGGCGATGGACAGCTGCGTGGCCGAGGTGGAGTCGAGCGTGATGTTGATCACGTCGTTCGTGGCGCTGTCCCCGATGCCGACCTGGATCGGGATGCCGGTCGACGCGGAGCCGTCCAGCAGGTTGATCCCGTTGAACACGGTCGTGTTCGCGATGCGATCGACCTCGTCCCGGAGTTGAGCGAATTCGTTGTCAAGGGTCGCGCGGTCGCCGGCGCTGAGGGTGCCGTTGGCGCTCTGCATGGACAGCTCGCGCATCCGGTTGAGGATGCCGCTGACCTCGTTGAGGGCGCCTTCCGCGGTCTGGGCGAGGGAGACCCCGTCCATCGCGTTGCGGCCGGCGACGGTGTACGACTTGATCTGAGAGCGCATGCGCTCCGAGATGGCGAGGCCGGCGGCGTCGTCCGCTGCGGTGGCGATCCGGAGTCCGGAGGCGAGGCGAGCGAAGTTGCCCTGGAGGCGGCCCGTGGAGACGCTCAGGTTTCGCTGAGCGGTCATCGAAGCGATGTTGGTGTTGACTCGAAGTCCCAAGATTCGAGGGGGGTTGAAGCTGACTGAGCGGGTTCGATTGGCTGAGTTGCGTCCCGCGGTCGGCGGTGCCGTTCGCCGGGCGCACTGGGGTTCTCGGAGGGGCCCCGGATCGGTGAAGCGCGCGGCGGCGGATTTCGCGCGTCCGGCGGCGCGAGCGGCCCTCCCGGCGCCGCCAGCGGGGCCATCCGGAAATCGTTTCCGGCTCGATTTCCGAGCGCGGCGGTCCTGCGGCCGGCCAGGTCGGTCCCCGCGCCGTTCCCTCCACCCCGCACTGGGGGCCCGGATCGGTGGATTTGCACGCCTCCGCTGAACTACAGTCCGCCCGTGGCGCACATCCTGATCGCTGACGACGACCCGGGCATCCGGACGGGCCTGGTGGCCATCTGCATGGCCGGCGGGCACCGGACCTCGGAGGCGGGCACCGGCGCGGAGACGCTGGAGCTGACGGCCCGGGAGCGCCCGGACCTCGTCCTCCTGGACCTGCGCATGCCCGAGGGCGACGGCCTGGAGGTGCTCCCCAAGCTCGCGGCCATGGAGGACGCCCCCGCCGTGGTCATCCTCTCCGGCTTCGCCGACGTCCGGACGGCCGTGCAGGCCATGCGCCTGGGGGCGGCGACCGTGCTGGAGAAGCCGGTGGACCCCCCGGGGCTGCGGGAGGTCCTGGAGCGGACCCTGGGCGCCCGGGGCATCAAGGAAGAGCGCGATCGGCTCCGGGAGGAGGTCGCGCAGCTCCGCGCGGGGCCCATCGTGGGCCACTCCGCGGCGATCAAGCGGGTCATCGAGCACGTGGAGCGCGTGGCGGCCAC
>JASFWR010000203.1:0-6872 GCA_050049155.1 Planctomycetota bacterium
CTCCCGGATCACCTCGTCGGTGACCCGGCGGTCCCCCATCACTCGGCGGCACCAGTTGCCCACCTGGGTCCGCCCGAGGCTGCCCTCGATGCGGTTGATGTGCTCGACCCCGCCCATCCGGGTGACCGGGTCCAGGTCGTAGCTGTAGGCGCCGCCCGCGATCACGCACATGTCCAGATATCGACGGGCTCGACGGATCACGTCGGCCGGGACCTCGAGCCCCACCCCGCCGGCGCGGGCCAGCGTCGGGAGGACGAGCGCCGTGCAGAAGCTCGTGGCCCAGGTGGGCTGGCGCGTGAAGGGCGGGTCGTCGTAGTAGGCCCAGCCGCCGGAGACCGCCTGATGCGAGAGGAGCACGTCGAGGAAGAACCCCGCCCGCTCCCGCAGCGCCGCGTCGTCCGCGAAGCGCGCGTCCTCCAGCAGCTCCACCGTGGCCACCGTCCCGTAGAGGGCCGTCCAGACGTAGTCGATGTCCCAGTCGCTGTCCCGCGCGGGGAAGGGCGTGCGGACCAGCCACTGCACCGCGCGATCGAGGGCCACCCGCCGCTCGGGGGTCTCCTCGGCCGCCCGCAGGGCCATGCACGCCAGCGCCTGGCTCGCCATGCGCCAGGACTTGAAGGAGTTCAGGGCGTAGCCCTCCTCGAAGAGCTGCGGGGCGTTGTCGCCCCAGGAGCCGTCGGGGTGCTGCTCGGTCACCAGGTAGGCGATCGCCCGGTCGGCCGAGGCGATCGCCTCCTCGCGCGAGAGCGTCCGCGGCACCTCCGGCCCGTCGTCCGCAGGGGCCGACTCCAGGCGCGAGCCCGCGGGCCCGCCGAGGTCCTGGACGGGGCGGGGGTCCTGGACCGGGCGAGGCTCCTGGGCCTGCACGGAGGTCAGGGCCGCGGCGAGGAGGAAGGCGCCTGCGCTCATCCCTCGTCGCCGGCGCCGTCGCGCTCCTTCTTCCCTTCCTCGGCGGCGCCGCGGGCCGCCCGCGCTGCCTTGAGCTGCTGCCGCGCCTGGGTGCGGGCCTTGTCGGCGTCCGCGGCGGCCTTCTTCGCCTTCTTCTCGGTGTCCTTGGCCGCCGCGACGTCCATCTCGCCGCGCCGCGCCGTGCGCTCGGCGCGCGCCTCGGCCGCGCCGAGCTTCGCCTCGGCGGCCCGGATGGCCTCGGAGAGCTGCACCATCCGCGCGGGGAGCTCGCCCTCGACGACCATGGCCTGCTCGAGCTCCGCGAGCTCGACGCGCGCCTTGGCGGTCGCCACCTCCGACTCGTTGCGCCGGATGATCTCGTCCTTGGCGCGGGCCTCGGTCTCCTCCGCGAAGATCTCGAGGATCCCGAGCAGGTCCGTCTCGGCCTTGAGGAGCCGCTCCTTCGCGCTCGCCACCGCGAGCTCCGACTTGCTGATCTTGATCGGCCGCTCCATGGACTCGAAGCGGCGGCGCTCCTCCCGCGCGGCCTCCAGCGCCACGCGAGCGGCGCGGATCGCCTCCTCGGCATCGCGGTCGTTGGCCCCCGCCTCGAGGACGGCGAGCTCGCGCGCCGCGGTCTTCACCCGCGCCTCCCGACGCGCCTCACCCGCGGCCCTGTCCGCCTCCGCCGCGCCCTTGCGCAGCGCCTCGAGCGCGCCGTCGGGCAGGGCGTCCATCCCCATGACCGGCGCGTCGGCCCCCGCGGACGCCGCCCCGGTGCCCACCCCGTCCGTGGACTGACAGGCGGCGAGGAGGAGGAGGAGGGTGAGGGTCGAGCGCTTCGTGGGCCAGGGGCTCATGGGATCGTCCGTGGAGGGGGTCGGAGTGGGCGCGCGGCGGCGCGGCGACGAATCATGATGGACCTGCGCATCGACACTGCAACGCGCATTTGGGAGACTCCTTGCCGCTTTCGCCCGTCCCGCCCTGGCGCACCGCCCAGGGAGCTCCTCCACCCGGCACGGCCGGGGAGTCCCCCCATGACCCACGGCGTCTTCCGCGTCCCGACCCCCGAGAACGAGCCCGTCCGCGCCTACGCCCCGGGGAGCCAGGAGCGGGCGAGCCTCTCCGAGGCCCTCGGCTCCATGTCGGCCGAGACCGTCGAGATCCCCCTGGTCATCGGGGGAGAGGAGGTCCGCACCGGGGAGACGGTGGACGTGGTCATGCCCCACCGCCACGGGCACGTGCTGGCCAAGGCCCACATGGGCGGCGAGGCCGAGGCCCAGCGCGCCATCGACGCCGCGGAGGACGCCCGCGCGGCCTGGGCCGGGCTCCCCTGGGAGGAGCGCGCCGCCGTGCTGCTCCGGGCCGCCGACCTCCTGGCCGGCCCCTGGCGGGACCGGATCAACGCCTCGACCATGCTCGGCCAGTCCAAGACGAGCCACCAGGCGGAGATCGACGCGGCCTGCGAGATGGCGGACTTCTTCCGCTTCAACGTCCAGTACGCCACGCAGCTCTACGAGGAGCAGCCCGAGTCCGCGCCCGGCCTCTGGAACCGGCTCGAGCACCGCCCCCTGGACGGGTTCGTGCTCGCCATCACCCCGTTCAACTTCACCTCCATCGCCGGCAACCTCCCCACCGCGCCCGCGCTCATGGGGAACACGGCGGTGTGGAAGCCGTCCACGACCTCGCTCCTCAGCAACTGGTACACCATGAAGCTGCTGGAGGCCGCGGGGATGCCCCCGGGCGTCATCAACTTCGTCCCCGGACGGGGCGCCTCCATCGGCAGCGTCGCGCTCCCGGACCGCCGGCTCGGCGGCGTGCACTTCACGGGCTCCACCGCCACGTTCCAGCACATCTGGAAGACCGTTGGCGACAACGTCCAGGGGTACGGCCAGTACCCGCGGCTCGTGGGCGAGACCGGCGGCAAGGACTTCGTCTTCGTGCACCCGAGCGCCTGCGGCGCGCGCGAGGTCGCGGTCGCCCTGGCCCGCGGCGCCTTCGAGTACCAGGGGCAGAAGTGCTCCGCGGCCAGCCGCGCCTACGTGCCGAAGAGCCTCTGGCCCTCGGTGGCGGAGGAGCTCACCGCGATCGTCGGCGAGATGAAGATGGGCGACGTCGCCGACTTCTCGAACTTCCTCGGCGCCGTCATCGACGCGCGCTCCTTCGGGAAGCTCAAGGAGGTGATCGACCGCGCAGGCACCGAGGCGAACGTGGACGTCATCATCGGTGGGAGCTGCGACGACTCCGAGGGCTACTTCGTGCAGCCCACCGTCGCCGTCGTCCAGGACCCCAAGCACGACCTCATGCGCACCGAGTTCTTCGGCCCGCTCCTGGCCGTGTACGTCTACGACGACGCGCGGGTCGAGGAGACCCTCGAGCTCTGCGCCACCACCTCGCCCTACGCCCTCACCGGGGCGATCTTCGCGGACGATCGCTACGCCGTGCGCCAGGCCGTGGACGCCCTCCGCTTCGCCGCCGGCAACTTCTACGTGAACGACAAGCCCACCGGCGCCGTCGTGGGCCAGCAGCCCTTCGGCGGCTCCCGCGCGTCGGGGACCAACGACAAGGCGGGCTCGATCCTGAACCTGCTCCGCTGGGTGAGCCCGCGGACGATCAAGGAGACGTTCGCGCCGCCCACGGATTGGCGCTACCCGTTCCTCGGAGAGTGAGGGGCTTCGGGGAGTGAGGGCCCCGGGGAGTGACCCGCGCGGCCCCGGCCGAGCCGAAGCCCCTCGCCGGTCAGGGCCGCCGGGCGATCACGTCGACGATCATCGGCGAGAAGAGCAGCGCGTCCGGGTCCCCCGACAGGGCCGCCCACTCGGCGTCGAAGCACGCCGCCTCCTCCGCGGTCATGAGCCCGCGCTCCGCGTAGGTCCGGACGAACCTCGGGAAGAAGGCGTCCAGCCAGCCGAAGACGTCGGAGCCGGGCCCCCCGCAGCGCACGTGGGGCGTCACCTCCTGCACCTCGAACCCCGCTCGCCGGAGCGGCCCGGGCAGGCGCGCGGCCACCCAGGGGTCGCCGCCCGCGGCCCGGTAGAAGTCGCGCGTCGCGCGGATCGCCGCTCGGAAGCCCGCGCTCTCGGGGAACACCGAGACGCCCTCGTGGTTGTAGTCCTGCACCACCAGCACGCCCCCGGGGCGGAGCGCCGAGAAGACCTTCTCCAGCACCCCGTCGAGGTCGGGGAGGAAGCTCAGGACCCACCGGCAGAAGACCGCGTCGAAGGCGCCCGCCTCGAGCTCCGCGCCCTCGATGGTCGCCTGCACGAACTCCGTGGGCGCCGCGTAGTCGCGGGCCTCGAAGGCCGCCCGCCACACCGGGGACTCGTCGAGGCCCACCACGCGGCCCGTGGGACCCACGCGCTCCGCGAGCTCGAGGCTCACGAACCCCGGCCCCGCCCCGAGGTCCAGCACGGCGTACCCCGCGCCGACGCCGGCGCGGTCCAGGGCGGCGCGGGCCTGGTCGGCCCACACCGCGTGCTGGGCCTCGAGGCGGGCGAGCTCGTGGTCGTTCGTGCCCAGCAGATACTCGGGGGTGTCGGACATGGGCGAAGCGTACTATCGCCTCCCCGTGGAAGGGCCCCCCCGAACCCCTGGCGACGAGAATCCGCGCCCGCCCCGGCCGCTCACCGTGGAGGACCACTCCCGGGACGCCGCGGGGCTGCGGTACGTCTACCCCGTGGTCTCCCGTCGCTCCGGGGGCGTCTCGGTGGGCATCAACCTGAACCCGAACAACGCCTGCAACTGGGCCTGCGTCTACTGCCAGGTCGAGGGGCTCACCCGCGGTCCCGCGCCCGAGGTGGACCTCGCCAGGCTGGAGGAGGAGCTCGACGGCTTCCTCGGCCTCGCCTCGACCCGGGAGTGGATGGAGGCGCACGCGCCGGAGGGGGCGCGGCGGATCACCGACATCGCCATCTCGGGGACCGGCGAGCCCACCACCTGCGCGCGCTTCGCCGAGGTCGTGCGGACGGTGCAGGCGGTCCGGGCCCGGCGCGGGCTGGACGTGCCCACGATCCTCATCACCAACGGGTCGAGGGTCCACGACCCCGCGGTCCAGGAGGGGCTCCGGGCCATGGCGCGGCCGGCGGGGGCACGGCCGGGGGAGGTGTGGTTCAAGCTCGATCGCGCCACGGCGCCGGGCCGCGCCCTGGTGAACGGCGTCGAAGGCGGCGCGGGCCGGACGGGGGAGCAGCTCGCGAGCGCCGCCGCCTGCTGCCCGACCCGGGTGCAGACCTGCGTCTTCACCGTCGACGGGGCACCGCCCGACCCGGGCGAGGTGGACGCCTACGTGGACCTGCTCGCGGGCCAGGTCCGCGCGGGGACCCCGCTCCTCGGGGTCACCCTCTACGGCCTCGCGCGCCCCTCCATGCAGCCCGCCGCGGCGCGCCTCGGCCGGGTCCCCGACGCGTGGCTCGCGTCGCTCGCCGCGCGGCTCGAGGAGGCGACCGGGCTCGAGGTGGCCGTCCACCCGTGAGCGCGCCGGGCGACCTCACCGCGGAGGACCACGACCGCGGCGCGGCCGAACGGCGCCTGGTCTATCCGGTGCTGTCTCGACGGGCTGGCGGCCTGAGCATCGGCGTCAACCTCAACCCGGGCAAGGAGTGCAACTGGGCCTGCGTCTACTGCGAGGTGGACGGCCTCGTGAGGGGCGCCCCCGGCCCGGTGGACCTCGAGGTCCTCGAGCGAGAGCTGGACGGGACCCTCGCCGAGGCCGCCGCGGGGCGCTGGACCGCCGGCGGCCAGCCCGCGCCCGTCCGCGACGTGTCCATCGCAGGGGACGGGGAGCCCACCCTCTCGCCCCAGTTCGCGGGCGCCGTCGACGTGTGCGCGCGGCTGCGCGAGGCGCACGGACTCGCCCCTGGCGCCGGGCTGGTCACCATCACCAACGGGAGCCGGCTCCACGTCCCGGAGGTCGCGGAGGGCGTCCGTCGCCTCGGCGCCGCGGGCGGGGAGCTCTGGTTCAAGCTCGACGGCGGCACCCCCGAGGCCCGGGGCCTCGTCAACCAGGTGGAGGTCGGCGACGCTCGGGTGGTCGAGAACCTGGCCGCGGCGAGCGCGGCGTGCCCGACCTGGGTCCAGTGCATGGTCCTCGCCGTGGACGGTGAGGGACCGACGCGGGAGGACGTCGACGCCCGGGTGGAGCTCGTGCGCCGGGCCCGCGACCTCGGGGCCGAACCGGCGGGGGTGGTGGTCTACGGGCTGGCTCGCCCCTCCATGCAGCCGGACGGGCACCGCCTCCGACCGCTCGAGGCGCACGCCCTCGAGGCCATCGGCCGGCGCTTCGAGGCGCTCGACCTGCCCGTGCGGCTCGTGGTGTGATACCACTGGGGCCATGACGGGTCCGACCGAGCCCGGCGACGCCGCCCTGCGGCCCGCCCCCCTGGACGAGCTGCGCCGCGCCCTGCGCCGGGGTGACCTGGAGGTGACGCGCACCCTGCTGGAGGTGGACCCTGCCCTCGCCCGCGCCGACTCCGCGGGAGGCGGCTCGCTCCTGCTGGAGGCCGCCGAGCGGGAGCACGACGCCATCGTGGAGCTGCTGCTCCAGACCCGCGCCCGCACGGGCGGCGAGGACCTCGACCTCCACGAGGCCTGCGCCCTCGGGCGCCCTGGGGCGGTCCGCCGCGCGATCACGGACGACCCCACGGCCGCGGAGGCCACCGGTCCGGCGGGCTTCCTCCCGCTCCACCGCGCCGCCTTCCGGGGCGACGCCGACAGCGTCACGCTGCTGCTGGAGACCGGCGCCGACGCGGGCGCGCGCTCCGAGAACGCCGCCCGGCTCGCGCCCCTCCACAGCGCCGTCGCCGGCTACCACCGGGCGCGGCCCGAGAGCAATCACGTGGCGGTCATCCGCGCCCTGCTCGCGGGCGGCGCCGACCCCGGGGCCACCATGGACGGGGGCTGGACCGCCGCCGCCGCCGCCGACCGCGACGGCGCCGCGCCCCTTCTCGAGGTCCTCGGCGCCCACCCCGCCGGGGTCTGAGCCCCGG
>JASFWR010000204.1:0-6859 GCA_050049155.1 Planctomycetota bacterium
ACCTCGACCAACATCTCGTCGGTGCTCAACGAGCGCATCTACGGCCCCGACCGCGAGGACGGGACGATCGGCAAGGAGCTCGAGGTCAAGTACAAGCACCCCGAGCTCGTGGCCACCCAGGACGCCTGGACGCGCCACATCCGCTTCGAGATCGCCGAGGCGAACGCGATGACCGCGGTCGGCTCCTTCGGGAAGATGGCCCACTACGTCGGGATCCCGTTCTTCCCGATCATGACGGTCTACGACTTCTTCATCAAACGGGCCCTCGACCAGCTCTACTACAACCTCTACTGGGGCGCGGAGTTCGTGGTCATGGGCACGCCCTCGGGCGTGACGCTGTCGCCGGAGGGCGCGCAGCACTCCTGGAAGAGCGACATCCAGATCCCGAACCTGATCACCTGGGAGCCCCTCTTCGCCATCGAGGTCGACTGGATCCTCTCCGACGCCATCCGGCGCCACATGGAGGACGACAACGACGGCCGCCGCGGCGTGCTGATCCGCGCCGTGACGCGGGCCGCCAAGCAGAAGGAGCTCGTGGAGCTCATGAAGACCCAGGCGCGCTACAAGGGCCACGACGCCGGCCCCCTCGCCCCCAAGGGTGCGAGCTGGGACGGCGCCACGGACGAGTCCACCGTCGCCACCGTCCCCGCCGACGAGATCCTCGCCGGCGTGCGCGCGGACGTCATGGAGGGCGGCTACTACCTGGTCGACTACCGCGGCTATGCCGGGTACGAGCCGGGCGACAACGTGGTGCACATCTTCGCCATGGGCTCCCTGGCCGACGGCGCCGTGGAGGCCTCCAAGGCCCTGCTCGAGCGCGGCATCTACGCCAACGTGATCCACGTCAGCTCCCCCGAGCTGCTGTTCGGCATCCTCGGCCACGAGTCGGACTACCGCCACCTCAAGGAGGGGCTCGGCGTCGACGGCAACCTGCACCTCGTCCCCTCGGGCGAGACCGACGCCGCGGGCCTCGCGGGCCTGGCCGGCCGCCGGGTGCCGATCGTCGCCGTGTGCGACGGCGAGGCGGGGCTGCTGGACAACATCGGCTCCATCGTCGGCGTGCGCCAGGAGACCCTGGCGGTGCGCAAGTTCTCCAAGTGCGGCCGCCCGGCCGAGGTCTTCAAGTACCAGCACCTGGACGCGGACTCCATCGCGGAGGCCTGCGGCAAGGTCCTCTCCGAGACCGCCCTCGAGGACGTCCGCGTCTCCGCGGCCACCCTCGAGCGGGTCGCCGGCGCCCCGCGCCACGCGGGCATCGGCGACTGGCGTGAGCTCTGGCCCGAGCCCACCCGGGACTGACCCCGAAGGGGACCCCATGAGCGACGACGCGAGCGGGGTCCCCGCGGACCCGGCCCCCTTCGAGCCCTTCGAGCTCGCCTCCACCGAGCGCATCTACGACTCCCGGTGGGTCGGGCTGCGCCGCGACATGCTGCGCCTGGACGACGGGCAGCTGCAGGAGCACCACGTGGTGGAGGTCAGCGACGCGGCCTGCGTGGTACCGGTGCGCACCGACGGGCGCATCGTCCTCATCGGCCAGCTGCGCCACACCCACGGCGGCACCCACTGGGAGGTCCCGGCGGGCCGCCTCGAGCCGGGCGAGGAGCCCCTCACCTGCGCCGGCCGGGAGCTCACCGAGGAGACGGGCCACGTGGCCGGGGCCATCGCCCCGCTGCCCGGCTTCTACACCTGCAACGGCATCAGCGACCACTGGATCCACCCCTTCCTCGCCACCGGCTGTGAGCCCAGCGGCGAGCAGCGGCTCGACCCCTCCGAGCGCCTGATCGTGGAGACCTTCTCCGTGGACGAGGTCGAGGCCATGCTCCGCGCCGGCACTATCCGCGACGGCCTGAGCCTCATCGCCCTCTTCCAGGCGCTGCCGCGCCTCGGCGGCTGAGCCGAAGCGCGCTCGCCGGGTCGCCCTGGTAGCGGCCCCTTCGGCCGCGCGCCCTTCAGCGAGCTGTCTGGCGGGGCCTCCTCCGCCGGGCCCCTCGACATGCCCCGGCGCCGCCACCACGGCACCGCCTTCATCGCACCGCAGTCATCGCACCCACCAGCGCGATCGGGGCTGCCCGCCCGGAACGGGCAAAATGGCCACAGTGAATCCGCAGCCCGTTGCGGTGGGTCGAGGACCGCGTGGCCGTTCCGTGAAGATCGCCGGCTCCGTGCAGGCCGTCCGGCCTTCCGCGCTCCGTCGACCCTGCGGGACGCTCGCTCGCAGGCCCGGCCGCGTTCGACGAACCGCAGCGGAGCGTGCGCGGCGGTCGGACAGGGGCCAGCGGCGGCAAGGGGCCCAGCGACGGACAGGGGCCCAGCGACGGACAGGGGCCCCGCTGCATGGCAGACCTCCCGGTGATGCCCCCCCACCGCGTGAGGGAGCCCAGCCGCGGTGGGAGGCCTCGAGCCGCCGCGGGCTCAGCGGTCGAGGCTGGTGCGCGGCTGCTCGTCCCCGAAGGCCATCCGGATGAGGAAGGCCTGCTCGGCGCCGTGGCGGCTGTAGGAGCCGGTGGCGGGGCTGGCGGACTCGGCGCGGCCGGCGTACTGGAGCGGGCGACCGAGGTCGTGGAAGCGCTGGAGGATGAACGACCAGGCGCCCATGTTCCGCGGCTCCTCCTGGGCCCAGACCACCTTGTCCAGGTTCGGGTAGCGCCCGATCTGGCTGAGGACCTGGTCCTTCGGGAACGGGTAGAGCTGCTCGACCCGGCAGATGGCGATGTCGTCACGCTCGGCCTCCGCGCGGGCGGTGGCGAGCTCGTGGCCCACCTTGCCGGAGCAGAGCACCAGGCGCTTCACCTTGGCCGGCTCGGCGGTGCGGTCCGCGAGGACCTCCTGGAAGCCGCCGGTGGCGAGGTCGGCGATGGGGCTCGCCGCGCGCTTGTCCCTGAGGAAGCTCTTCGGCGTCATCACCACCAGGGGGCGCTTGGACTCCGCCTGGCCGTGCTTGCGCATGAGGTGGAAGATCTGCGCCGAGGTGGTGCAGTTGACCACCGAGATGTTCCCGCCGCTGCAGGCCTGCAGGAAGCGCTCGAGGCGGGCGGAGGAGTGCTCGGGGCCCTGGCCGTCGTAGCCGTGGGGCAGCAGCATCACCACGCCCGAGAGCTGGCGCCACTTGGCCTCGCCGGAGACCAGGAACTGGTCGATGGGGATCTGGGCGCCGTTGGCGAAGTCGCCGAACTGGGCCTCCCAGAGCACCAGGGACTCCGGCCGCGCGAGGGCGTAGCCGTATTCGAAGCCCAGGGCCGCCTCCTCGCTGAGCAGGGAGTCCCAGGCCTCGAAGCGCCCGACCTTCCCGCCGTCCTCGGCGTCGGCCAGGGCCCGCAGGGGCACGTGCTCGCCCTCGGTGGACTGGTCGCGGATGACCGCGTGGCGGTGGCTGAAGGTGCCGCGGCCCGAGTCCTGGCCGGAGAGGCGGATGGACACGCCCTCCTTGAGCAGGGTGCCGAAGGCCAGCGCCTCGGCGCAGCCCCAGTCCACGTCCAGCTCGCCGCGCACCATGCGCTCCCGGCGGCGCAGCTGCCGCAGGAGGTTCGGGTGCACCACGAAGCCGTCGGGGATCATGTTCAGCTCGTCGATCAGCCCGACCAGCTCGTCCTCGGCCACGCCCGTCTCCGGGGAGGCGCCGGCGGCGTAGTCCCGCGGGTCGTCGAGCTCCACGTCGACGATCTCCTCGAAGGGCAGCTCCTCGGTGGCGCTCGCCTTGTGCTTGGCCAGGGCGGTGCGGAGCTCGTCCTCGGCCTCGGCGGTGATCCGGTCGGCCTCCTCCCGGGTGATGGCGCCGCGGCGCACCAGGAGGTCGCTGTAGGTCTCGCACACCGTGGGGTGCGCGGCGATGCGGCTGTAGAGGGCCGGCT
This sequence comes from Planctomycetota bacterium, assembly GCA_050049155.1. GTDB lineage: Bacteria > Planctomycetota > UBA1135 > UBA1135 > Saltatorellus. Next base: position 3,849 of record JASFWR010000204.1, read on the forward strand.
GGGTGTACGCGGGCTCGTCGCCCTCGTTGTGGCCCCAGCGGCGGTAGCAGACCATGTCGATCACCGAGTCGGCGCCGAACTCCCGCTGGTAGTCCACCGCCAGACGGCAGGCGCGCAGCACGGACTCGGGGAAGTCGCCGTTGGCGTGCATGACCGGGGCCTCGATGGCCTTGGCCGCGTCCGAGCAGTAGTAGGTCGAGCGCAGGTCCCGCGGGCCGGCGGTGAAGCCGATCTGGTTGTTGATGATCAGGTGGACCGTGCCGCCGTTGCTGAAGGCCCGCAGCTCGCTCATGTTGAGCGTCTCGGTCACGACGCCCTGGCCGGAGAAGGCCGCGTCGCCGTGGATCAGCACCGCCAGCACCTTGCGGCGCTCGGCGTCGTCCGCCGCGTCCTGGTGGGCGCGGGTCATGCCGCACACCACCGGGTCCACCGCTTCCAGGTGGCTGGGGTTCGCCGACAGGGAGACCTCGACCTCCTTGCCGTCCCGGGTGCGGTAGATGCCCACCTGGCCCAGGTGGTACTTCACGTCCCCCGAGCCCTCCGTGGAGAGGGGCAGCAGGCCCCCCTCGAACTCCCGGAAGATCTGCTCGTGGGACTTGCCCATGATGTTGGCGAGCACGTTCAGCCGGCCCCGGTGGGCCATGCCGATGATCACCTTCTCGACGCCCTGGCCCGCGGCCCGCTCGATGATCTCGGCCAGGGCCGGGATCATCGTGTCGCCGCCCTCGAGGGAGAAGCGCTTGTTGCCCACGTAGGTGTTCGCGAGGAAGCGCTCGAAGTTCTCGGCCCGGTTGAGGCGGCTGAGGATCTCGACCTTCTCGTCGGTCTCGAACTCCACGAAGTGGTCGTCGTTCTCGACCCGCTCCCGCAGCCAGAGCTTGCGCTCGCGGTCGGTGATGTGGCCCACCTCGCTGGTCCAGCGGCGGCAGTAGGCCCGGCGCAGGGTGCGCAGGATCTCCCGCAGGGTCATGGACGCGCGGCCGTTCATGCCGCCGCACAGGAAGGTGCGGTCCAGGTCCCACAGGGACAGCCCGTAGGAGCTGGGGTCCAGAGACTCCAGGAGCTCGGGCTGGTAGCCGAGGGGGTCCAGGTCCGCGAGCTGGCCGCCGCGGGTGCGGTAGGCCTGGATCAGGGTCCAGACCTTGGTCTGCATCTCGGCGTGGTCGACGCCGCCCGTGGGCCGCAGGTCCTCGCCGGAGCGCGCCGGCTGCCACGGGACCCGCAGGGCCGAGAAGATGTCGTCGTAGAAGTCGTCCGCGCCGTGGAGCAGCTCGTCCACGCGCTTGAGCAGCAGCCCCGACTCGGCGCCCTGGATGACGCGGTGGTCGTAGGTGCTGGTCATGGTCATGACCGGGCCGATGGCGTTCTCCGCCAGGGCGGCCTTGGACATGCCCGCGAGCTCCGGCGGGATGCCGATGGAGCCCGTGGCGACGATCAGGCCCTGGCCCGGCATCAGGCGCGGCACGCTCATGGCCGTGCCGAAGCCGCCGGGGTTGGTGAGGGTGCAGGTGGTCCCGGAGAAGTCGTCGGTGGTGAGCTTGCCCACGCGGCCGCGGTCCACGAGGTCCTGGAAGGCCTCGTAGAAGCCGGCGAAGTCGAGGGTCTCGGCCTTCTTGATGCTCGGCACCACGAGCATGCGGCCCTTGGGGCCGGGCACGTCGATGGCGATGCCCAGGTTCACGTGCTCGGGCACCCGGCGGTAGCGCTTGCCCCCGGACTCCACGTAGGACGCCTGGACGCGCGGCATCTCGCCCAGGGCGCGGGCCAGGGCGAAGGCGAACAGGTGGGTGTAGGAGGACTTGCCGATCGCGCGGACCAGCATGTGCTCGTTGATGATCGAGCGGTTCTCGCCGAGCACCTTGGCGGAGACGGTCCGCACCGAGGTGGCCACGGGGAGGTCGAGGCTCGCCTCCATGTTGGTGGCGATCTTCCCGGAGACGCCCACGAGGAGCTCCATCTCGGGGTCGTCGGAGAGGTCCGGGCCCCCGTCGGCGGTCCCGGGGGTCGCGCCGCCGCCGGTCGAGGCGACCGGGGAGGCCGCCGAGGGGCTCGCGGACCCGCCGGCGTCGCCGCCCACGGGGTCCACCCCGGACAGGCGCTCGAAGATCCGGCGCCAGCTCTCCTCCACGGCGGCGGGGTCGCTCCGCCAGCCGTCGAACAGCTCCTGGACGTACCCGGCGTTGACGCCGTACTCCTGCTCGAAATCGATGGCCATCGCGAGGGAGAGGGTAACTCTCACGCCCCCCCCGAACCACGCAGGGGGCCCATAACCGGGGCCCCTGTCCCGCTCCTGCGCCCTGCGGTCGCGCCGCGGGGCGGGCCGGCCGCCGGGATCACTCGGGCAGGGCCCGGAGCGCCTCCAGGAGGCCGCCGGTGACCGTGGGGTCGCACTGGAGGACGAGGCGGTCCGAGGAGCGCCGGGCCAGCCAGGCGCCGTCCTCGGCCCGCTGGAAGGCGAGGCGCAGGTCCCCGCCCGTCACGCGCTCGACGGTGACCACCAGCTCCGCCCCCTCGCCCGGGAAGTCGTCCTCGGCCCGCTGGCCCTCGACCGCCACCGGGAAGAGGGCGCGCAGGCGCTGGAGCACGTCCCGGGCGCGCTCGCCGGAGACCTCCGTGTCACTGCCGCTGCGGAAGCTGCCGAAGCGCTCCATGGACTGGGACAGGACCCGCTCCCCCGCGAGGGCGTCCCCCTCCGCGCGGACCCGGCGGATCTGCACGTTCTCGTAGGGCACCAGGGCGCGCCGGCCGAACCAGGTGAACGGGGTGGTGGGCGGCACCCGGAGGCTCGGGATGCGGTACACGCGCGCCTCGCCGGCGCGGCGCACGAAGGCCGCCGTGGGCGAGGCCGCGGCGACGTAGAAGTCCGCCATGGTGACGGGCGCCGCGGCGCCGCCCTCGACCTCCGGGTCGGGGGCGCTGGCCCCCACCACCACCACGCGGGTGGCCACGTCCTCGCCGAGCTCGTACTCCCCGAGGCGCCCGGGGTCCTCGCTCACCAGGTCGAGGTTGGA
>JASFWR010000205.1:0-6806 GCA_050049155.1 Planctomycetota bacterium
TGGACCTCACCTACGCCGAGTGGGAGCCCGCGGACGACGACCTCGCCCGGGCCCGGCTCGTGACCCAGAACCTCCAGGCGCTCCTCGGGACTACCGACCTCTGAGGCCCGCTTTCCCGTCCCGGGACGAGAGCCCCGGGCCCGCGGCGGCCGGGGGGAGGGATTGGATTGAACCGGGGGGGCCCGGTGAGCCGATCCCAACGGGGTGAAGCTCTCGTTCATGGACCTGTCGCGGCGCGCCGGCGCCGCGGGGCCTCGGCCCGCCTCCCTCCCGCTCATCCGTGAGGCCACCCGAGCCGGGCTCTCCGCCCGCGGGTTCGAGCCCGTGGAGGACCCCGCCGAGGCCGACCTCTGCCTCGTGGACGTCGTGGACGACGGCCGCTGGGAGGAGCCGTGCCCCCTTCCCGAGGACCTCCCCGGGTGCCTGGTCGTCCGGGTGCACGCGGGGGACCTCGACGGCGCCCCCGCCCCCGGCTTCGAGGCGCTCCTGGCCCGGGCGGACCGGGTCCTCGTCTCCACCCGCTCCCACCTGGTGCGCCTCGGCAGCGCCGGGCTCCTGGACGCGGACCGGACCGACCTCATCGCGCCCCCGGGTCCGATCGCGCTCACGCCGGCAGGGGGAGAGCCCGCGCGGAGGGTGCTCGTCCTCGGCGAGCAGCTCCCCGCCGCGGCCGAGCGCGCGCTCCTGGACCTCGGGCTGGACGCCGCCCTCGTGGGCGCGGACGTCCCCGACGAGGGGGCGGCCCGGCGCCTGCAGGCCCTCGCCGAGGACCACGCCGCGGTCCTCCTCACCGGATCGGAGGGCGCCGAGGACGGCGTCGTCGCGACCGCCTGCGCGAGGCTCGGGCGCCCGCTCGTGGCCGCGGGCGGCGTGGACCTCGCCGCCCGGCCCAACGCCTTCCCGGTGGCCGCCGACGCGGACGCCAGCGAGTGGGCCGCCGCCCTCCACGGGGCGATGACCGCGGGACCCTCCACCTTGGCGGCCCCCTCGGCAGCCTCCTCGGCCGAGCAGGCCGGCGCCGACGAGGCGCGCCTCGACCGCCTCGCGCGCGTCCTGAGCCGGCTCGGGCCCTCGGCCGATTGCGGCCACCCCGCCGCCGCCTGAGCTCACCCCCGGGGGTATCCTCCTCCGGCCCCTCCACCCTCCGGTCTTCCCACCCACCCGTCGCAAGATGAGCGCCCCCGCGTCCCCGCGCACCCTGCTGATCCGGGCCCTCCCGGACGGCGACTTCCCGCCGGACCTCGGCGGCGAGGTGGTGCACCGCCTGACCCTGGTGGGGGAAGGTGCGGGGACCCTCGGCCTCGAGGCCGGCGCGATCGGACGCTCCCACGGGCTGATCGAGGGCATCGGTGATGCGATCGAGGAGCACGCCGTGGAGGCCGTCGCCCTCCCCGAGCACGGCGGCGACGACGACCAGCGGGCGCTGGTGACCGCGGCCGCCTCGGCCTGCAGCGTGCGGGGCGTCTCCGTCTCCCTGGGCGGCGCCGACCTCGCCCCCGCGGCCGAGGTCCAGCGCGAGCTGCGGGCCGCCGCCCGGGCGCGCTCCGAGGAGGACCCGCGCACGGTCACCGCGGTCATCTCGGCCTGGAACAAGCGCGAGGACGTGCGGGCCAACCTGCTGGGGATCCGGGCGCAGACGCGCCCCTTCGACGACGTGGTGGTGGTGGACAACCACTCCGACGACGGCACCCCGCAGATGATCCGCGAGGAGTTCCCCGAGGTGCGCCTCGTGGTCATGCCGAACAGCGCCTACGGGGCCTGCGAGACCTTCAACGTCGGCTTCTCCACCGCGCTGACCGAGTACATCGCGATCCTCGACGACGACGTGGTGCTGACCCCCTGGTGGCTCGAGCGCTCCCTGGAGCGCATGGGACAGGAGCCGGAGACGACCGCGGTGGTCTCCACGAAGGTGGTGGAGCCCGGCATGCCCGACAGCTTCAGGGACGCCGAGGCCTTGAACCGCGAGCGCTACATGAGCACGTTCCGGGGCTGCGCGAGCCTGGCCCGGAAGTCCGCCATCGACGAGGCGGGTGGGTACGACGAGCGGCTCTTCATCTACGGCAACGAGCGCGACCTCACCTGCCGCCTCCTCAACCTGGGGTACCGGGTGCTGCAGTTCCCCGGGGCCGAGACCTTCCACCGGACCCCCTTCGGCCTGCAGATGGGCAAGCGGAGCCTCTTCTACCACGCGCGCAACGCGTGGATCGGGATGCTCAAGTACGCCCCCGCCCGGGACCTGGCGCGGATGCCGTTCCTGGTGATCACCAGGGTGCTGCTGCGCGGTCGCAAGGCCGAGGAGGCGGGGGAGGTCACCGACGCCGTCGGGACCATCGGCGTGGGCAAGTCGCTGCGGGAGACCGACGGGGCGTGGTGGATCGTGCTGCGGGCGCTCGGCAGCGTGCTGTACAACGTGCCCTACTGCCTGAAGCACCGGCAGCCCGTCGAGGCGCCGGACTTCGAGCTCCCGCTGCAGTAGCCCCCGCCCCTCCTCACGATGGCCGAGTCCACCCACCCGCCCGAGGGGCACCCCCAGGAGAGCTTCACGGGCCCGATCTCCGCGGTCGTGGTCAACTACCAGGGGGAGGCCTACCTCGAGGCGTGCATCCGGTCGATCCAGGCGCAGTCCCTGCCGGTCGCCGAGATCATCGTCGTCGAGAACGCGAGCACCGACGGCAGCCTCAACCTGCTCAACACCCACTTCCGCGACGTCGAGGTGCTCCGGATGGTGGAGAACGTCGGCGCGTGCACCGCGCGCAACGTCGGCCTGCGCGCGGCCAAGTACCGCTGGGTGCTCCTGGTGGACAACGACGTGGTCCTCGCGGAGGACACCCTCGAGGAGCTCTCCGGCGCGATCGCGGAGCACGAGGGGGCGGTGATGGCCCAGCCCCGCAGCCTCTTCAAGGCGGACCCCACGCGGGTCCACTACGACGGCGGGGACTTTCACTACGCGGGGCTCATCAGCCTGCACAACTTCGGGTCCGAGGCCGCCGCCCTCGGCTCCCCCGACGTGGAGGAGATCGACGTGGCCATCTCCCTCTGCCTGCTGGCGGACAAGAAGGCGGTCGTGGAGGTGGGCGGCTTCGACGAGGCGTTCTTCATCCTCTTCGAGGACCTCGACCTCTCCCACCGGCTGCGGCTGGCGGGCCACCGGATCCTCAAGGTGAACCGCGCGGCGGTGCTCCACGACGCGGGGACCGCCGGGATCAGCTTCCGCGAGGGGACGGACTACCCGGGCCGGCGCGTCTTCTTCCACTCGCGGAACCGCTGGATGTACATGGCCAAGTGCCACCGCCTGTGGACGCTCCTGGTGAGCGCGCCGGGGCTCCTGATCTACGAGGCGGCCTGGGTGGCGTTCGCCGCCAAGCAGGGTCACCTGGGCCCCTGGTGGCGCGGGAAGGTTGCGTTCCTCCGGAGGTGTCCCGACTTGATCCGCAGGCGCCGGCAGGTGCAGCGGGGCCGGAAGATCGGCGATCGGGGCCTGCTGGTGGGGGGGCCGCTGACGCTGAGTCCGAACCTCGCCAACTCAGGTGGCGCAGGACTCCGTATCCTCGACGGAGCGCTGCGAGGATGGTGGGCACTGTGCCGCCACCTCGTCGTGTAGCCCGCCAAGCCCCTTCCCGCCCCGACGAACCATGAAGACCCCTAAGGCCATCTTGCTAGGCGGGGTCGCCCTGGGGCTCTTCGTCACGCCGATGCTCCTGCTGGACCGGACCTACGCCGCGTCCCGGACCATCGCGATCCCCACCCTCCCGTCATCGGTGGAGGGCCGCTTGCGCGACCTCGACGGGTGGGCGCGCTGGGGGCCGTTGCTGGGCCGCGTGGACGGCGCGCCCGAGCTCTCGGCCGAGGCCGTGGAGGCGCGCTGGCCCGAGCTCGGTTCCGGCGCGACCTCGATCCGCATCGTCAGCCTCGAGGCCACCGACGGCGGCGCGGTGATGCGCTACGCCCTCGAGGGCGGGACCGCCCTCGCCGACCACCACGGCACCATCACCATCACGGAGATCGAGGGCGCGAACACCAGCGTGCGCTGGGAGGCCCTCGGAGAGGTGGGCCCCATGCCGTGGAGCCGCTTCGGCGGGCTCATGCGCGGCGCGGTGCTGGAGGCCGACGTCGAGGACTGCCTCGCGCGGCTCCGAGGGGAATTCCTCGGCTCGCCGAACTAGGGTGGGGGGGCCGAAGGCCTCCCGCCCATGCGCGTCCTCCTCGCCACCCACCTCTACCCACCCCGGCACACGGCGGGGGTCGAGGTGTTCGCGTCCACCACCGCGGGCCACCTCGCCGCCGCCGGGCACGAGGTCGTGGTGGTCACCGCGGACAAGGACATCTCGCGTCCGGACCTGTCCACCCGCGAGCGGTCCCACGGCGGCCTGCGCGTGATCGAGGTCGTGAACAACCTCTTCGCCGACGCCTTCGAGGAGACCTGGCGGCGGCCCGCCATGGACCGGGTGCTCGCGGGCGTGCTGGACGAGGTGCGCCCCGACGTGGTGCACGTGCACCACCTGCTGCACCTCTCGGTCGGGCTCCTGGACCTGTGCCGCGAGCGCGGCGTCCCCGTGGTCCTCACGGTCCACGACTTCTGGCTCGGCTGCGCGCGCTTCGGGCAGCTCCTCCACGCCGATGGCTCCCGCTGCGCGCACGTGGACCCCGTCCGGTGCGGCACCTGCCTCCCGTCGTTCAAGTGGCGACAGACGGACCTGGAGCGGCGGGTGGCCAGGGGGATCTCGGGCGTGAGGAGCGTCACCGGCGTGGACCTCTCGGGTCCGGCCCGCCGCCTCGGCGCCCGCAAGGGGGGCGGCTCCGGCGGAGACCCGGCCCCGCCCGCGGCGTCGGAGGTCGCGCGCCACGAGGCGCTGGCGCGGGATCGGAGGGACGGGCTCGTGGACCGGGTCAACGCCTGCGTGGAGCGCGTGCTGCTGCCAGCGCGCTTCATGGTCCCGTGGTTCGAGACCCTGGGCATCGACCCCGGCCGCCTCCACGTGGAGACGACCGGCGTGGACTGGGAGGCGGCCCGCGCCGTCCCCCGGGTCGAGCGCCGCGAGGGGGAGCCCCTGCGGGTGCTGTTCCTCGGCTCGCTCGTGCCGCACAAGGCCCCGCACCTCCTGCTGGAGGCCTGGGCGGCGCTGCCCGAGGACGTCCGGGGGGCGGCGAGCCTCAAGGTGCTGGGGCCCGACCAGCACCGCCCCGACTACGTGGCCGAGCTCCGCGCCGCGGCCGGCGGCCTGGGCGCGACCGTCGGGGGGGCGCTGAGCCGCGAGGAGGTCCGCCTCGAGATGGCCCGCACCGACCTCCTCGTGACCCCGAGCCAGTGGACCGAGATCCGGCCGCTGGTGATGCTCGAGGCCCACGCCGCGGGCGCGCGGGTCGTGGCGACCGACCTCGGCGGGATGGCGGAGCTGGTGGAGGACGGGCTGCCGGGCCGGCTGTTCCCCGAGGGGGACGTGGCCGCGCTCACCGCGGCCCTCGAGGCGGAGCTCCGGGCGGGCTCTGAGTCGTGCCCTCCGCCGGATCAGGGCGCCGCGGACCAGGGGGCCCCCTCCGGGCCCTCGGAGCGCTTCCGCTCCTGGGCGGAGGTGAGCGCCGCGCTGGTGGAACACTACGAGCGGGCGGCCCGCGGAGATCGGACGCCGATCGGATAGGCTCCCCGCATGGCATCCAGTTGGACGATCTCGCGGCGCAAGGGGCGCTGCGCGGAGACCGGTCGGGACTTCGACGACGGCGAGCGGCACGCCTCGGTGCTGACCGTCCGCGACGGCGTCCTCGAGCGGGCCGACCTCTCCGTCGAGGCCTGGGAGGCGCTCGACGGCCGCATCGAGGCGGGGGAGGAGCAGCGCCCGCTCTTCCACTGGTTCACCCGGCACCAGGTGGAGCGCCGCAAGACCGTGCAGCTGGACCTGGAGTCCCTGGACCGCCTCTTCCAGGAGCTCGAGGGGCGCGAGGAGCTCCAGGTGCGGGAGCTCCGTTACGTCCTGTGTCTGCTCCTCATGCGCAAGCGCCGGGTCAAGGTGGAGAAGGTGCTCCGGGAGGGGGACGAGGAGGCCTTCCTCGTGAAGCGCCCCCGGGACGACCGCCGCTACAAGGTGTACGTCTACGACTTCGAGGCCGAGCGCCTCGACGAGGTGCGGGCCCAGCTCCAGGCCGTCTTCGACGGCGCCGAGGGGCCCCACGGCATCCGCCTCGGCCTCGACGATGGGGACGGCGACGGGCTCGACGGCCCCATCGGGGCGGCCCCAGAGGAGTCGGAGGAGCTCGAGGAGCCGGAGACCGTCGGCGCGGACGGCGACGGGGCCCTGGCCCAGGACGCCGGCGAGCAGGGCTAGGCGAGTTGCCAGCGGGGGCGCCAGCGGGGGCGCCAGCAGGGGGCCCCAGCCGGGAGCGCCCGGCCGGCGGGGCGGCCCGAGCGGGCCGCCCACCACGTCGGCCGACGGTGGCGGGCGGGAGCGGCGGTGAACGGACGGCCGGGCGGCGGCGATCGGGGCGCGGCTCCCCTGGGCCGCGGGCGGATATCACCGGAGCGGCCTGGCCCAGCCACCCGGCGGAGCCCAAGCCGATGCCGGAGTGGTTCCTGCGGCTCAGACGCGCGCTCGCGGGGCGGCGGTCGGAGGGCCCGGGGTGGGGCGGGTGGCAGGCGGTGGCACGCGGACCCCGGCCCCGCGCGGCGGACGGGAGGGCACCTCGCGCGCGTCCGCCGCTTGGGCCCTTCGCTGCCCGAGGGGCCCCATATCTGGGGTTGATGGGCTCGATCGGGGCCCAGGGGCACACCATCTAGTGGTGCCAGTGCGCTGGGGGGCGGCGGTCGTAAGGTGTGG
>JASFWR010000206.1:0-6762 GCA_050049155.1 Planctomycetota bacterium
CGGGCCGCCGGGGGCCGGGCGGGCCGCGTGGCCGGAGGGCTCGCCGCGGCAGGGGGGGGCGCGCCGGTCGCCGCGGCCGCGTGTCGCTCAGCGCCCGCGGCCGGCGGCCTCGAAGACGTAGGTCGCCACGTCCTCCATCTCGCCGGCGCTCAGGACCTCCTTCTGGGTGGGCATCACGCCCACGCCCTGTTGCACGGACCGCAGGACGGTCTCCTTGGAGGGCTTCTGGAGGTCGAGGTTGGGGCCGACGGTGGCCACGCTGCCGGCCTCCGCGAGGGTGTGGCAGGTGCTGCACTTGGGCTCCGAGGCCTTCAGGAACACCTCGCGGCCCCGCAGGGCCGCCCGGCTCAGGGGCTTGGGGCCGTCACTGCAGGAGACGGAGGCGCTCGCCGCGACGAGGGCGGCCGCCGCGATGACGGGGGCGAGGCGCATGGGGTCAGCCGACGGTGACCTTGACGCTCGGGTCGCTCCACCCGTTGTGGGCGTAGCCGCGGTGGTTCTCGGCGCGCTCCTTCGGCTGGACCGAGCCGTCGACGGCGGTCGCCCGCGAGGCGATCACGTGCTCGCCGGGGGTCGCGTCCCAGCGGTACTGGAAGCGGCGCCAGGCGAAGGGGCCCATGTCGGTGCCGATCATCTCCGCGGGGCTCCAGGTCGCGCCGCCGTCGGTGGTGACCTCCACGGACTGCACCGGCGACTCACCGCAGAAGGCCACGCCGGTGACCTCGACGGCGCCGGCCTTCAGGGTCTCCTCCCCGAGGGGGTCGTCGACCCACGACTTGACGTTCATGGCCCACATGGAGGGCTGGTCGGCCGCGCCCTTCTCGCCGATGGGCCGGACGCGGTACTTGGAGACCTGGATCTTGGCGTCGGACTCCTCGGGGGTGGCGGCGAGGCGCTTGAGGTACTTGACGTTGTTGACGCCGTAGTAGCCGGGCACCACGAGGCGCAGGGGGCCGCCGTGGGAGATGTTCACGGGCTCGCCGTTGAGCTCCCACGCGAGGATCGCGTCCGCCATGCCCTTCTCCAGGGGGACGGAGCGCTCCACCACGAGGTCGCGCTCGTTGAGCTCGGCCGGGATCGCCTCCCCGCCGGTGCCGGTCAGGAACCTCGCGCCGTCCACGGCGCCGCCCATGGCCTCGAGCACCTTCTTCACGGGGACGCCCGTCCACCGGACGTTGGCGGCCGCGCCGACGCCCCACGGGGAGCCGGAGGGGCCGTGCTCGAAGAAGAAGCGCCCGTTGCCGGAGCACTGGAGGACGGCGGTGATCGTGGTCGACCCGAGGGCCTTCAGGTCCGCGATCGTCATGGCGCCGGGGTTCGCGACCCCGTCGATCTCGAGGCTCCAGGCGTCCGGGTCCTCGAGGATGGAGGCGTCCGGGAAGCCCAGGTTGCCCCGGACGAAGAAGCGCTCCGTCGGCGTGATCTCGTCCCGCAGCCGGCTGCGCTTGGTCTCGATGGTCATGGGCCCGTGGACGATGAAGTCCCTGGGGTCCATCCCGTCCGGGAGCAGGACCACGTCCTCGCTCACCTCGGAGCCGCAGGAGGCGAACCAAAGGGCTCCGGCCGCGACGCCGAGGCTGGTTCCGAGGAAGCGGCGGCGGTCCTGGAGGCGGGTGAGGTCGGGCGTCATGGGGGGCGCTGGGAGGGGGGGTGGAGGCCGCGGGGAGATGGGTCCGCCGCGGGGCCCCGAATGTACGCGAACCGTCGCTCCTGCGCCCGTGGGGGCTGCCAGGAGCCCGGATCCGCCCACCCGGATCGCGTGGCGATCCCGCGGGCGCGGGGAGCCCGATTGGGGGCGTCGCCGTTGCATCCGCCGCCGCGTCCCGCGCGACTCCCGCTGTGTCCCCAGCCCCCTCCCGACGATCCCATGATCCCCTCCCTGCTCGCGCTCCTCCCCCTGACCGCCTCGCTCCTCCCCGGCGACGGCGTCGACGCTCCCGCGGCGGTGGCTCCCGCTGACCTCCCCGCTGCCGACCTCCCTTCTGGCGACCGGCCGGCCGGCGACGAGCTGCCGGACTACTCGACCTGGACCCAGTGGCGCGGCGTGGCCCGCAACGGCCTCGTGAGCGGCGAGGGCTGGCCCGAGGCGCTCACCGAGGAGAGCGTGACCCAGGTCTGGTCCGTGGACGGGCTCGGCGACAGCTACGCGACGCCCCTGGTGGCCAGGGACCGCGTGTTCACCGTGTCGACGGTGGACCGGAAGGAGGAGGTCGCCCAGGCGTACGACCGCAAGACGGGCGAGAAGCTCTGGGAGACCCGCTGGGAGGGCGCCATGAAGGTCCCCTTCTTCGCGGCGAAGAACGGCTCGTGGATCCGCAGCACGCCGGCCTACGACGGCGAGGCGCTCTACGTGGGCGGCATGCGCGACGTGGTCGTGTGCCTGAACGCGTCCGACGGCTCGGTCCGCTGGCGCGTGGACTTCGTCAAGGAGTTCGACACCGCGCTCCCCTCCTTCGGGCTCGTCTGCTCGCCGCTCATCGTCGGAGACGCCCTCTACATCCAGGCCGGCGAGTCCATCGCGCGCCTCGACAAGCAGACGGGTGAGACCGTCTGGCGCTCCACCGGCGGAGCGAACCGCGGGGGCATGGACAGCGCCTTCAGCTCCCCGATCATGACCACCCTGGCCGGGCGCGAGCAGCTCGTGGTCCAGTCGCGGAGCCACCTCACGGGCATGGACTTCGAGACCGGGGAGGAGCTCTGGACCCAGCCGGTGAAGGCCTTCCGGGGCATGAACATCCTGACGCCCCAGCCCTACGGCGACGCCATCTTCACCTCGGCCTACGGCGGCCGGGCCCACCTCTACTCGGTGACCGCCGGCGAGGAGGGGCTGAAGGTCGACGAGGCCTGGACCGCGCGCGCCCAGGCCTACATGACGTCCCCGGTGGTCGTCGGCAGCCACGCCTACCTCTTCCTGCGCAGCAACCGCTTCACCTGCGTCGGCCTCGAGGAGGGGACCGACGGGTGGGTGTCCGGCCCGACCGGGGACGAGTACTGGTCCCTCGTGGCCCAGGGGAACCGCATCCTGGCCCTCGCCAACACCGGCTCGCTCCGGCTCATCAACGCCGACCCCGCGGAGTACGACGTCGCCGGTCAGGTGGACCTGGTGGAGGGCCCCAGCTGGGCGCACCTCGCGGTGACCTCGCCCGTGGAGGGTGAGGCCGGGACGATGCTCTTCGTCCGCGCGCAGCAGTCCCTGCACGCCTTCTGCTGGAAGTGACCTCGAGGCCCTCGGGCCGAAGCGACCCATGATCCTCCCCGTCCTCCTCGCGGCCTCGGCCGCCCTCGCGCCGGCCCAGGACGCCCTCTGGCCGTCGTTCCGCGGCCCCGCCGGCAACGGCGTCGTCGCCGCCCACCCGCTCCGCTGGAACGACGAGGAGAACCTCGCGTGGAAGGTCGAGATCCCCGGCGGCGGCTGGTCCTCGCCCGTGGTGGTCGAGGACCGGGTGTTCGTCACCACGGCGGTGCAGCCGGACAAGGAGGGCGGCGGCCGCCCCCTGGGCTTCATGGGCGGCGTCCGCATGCCCGAGAGCCGCGGCGGTGGCGCGAAGGCCCCCGAGGAGCCCATCTCGTTCCAGGTGCGGGCCTACTCGCTCGGGTCCGGCGAGCTGATCTTCGAGAGGGAGCTCGCGAGCCGGGCGCCGGAGCACGGCATCCACCCCTGCAACACCTACGCCACCGAGTCCCCGGCCACGGACGGGGAGCGCGTCGTGTGCTACTTCGGCGCCATCGGGCTGGTGGCCTGCGTGGACCTCGAGGGCGAGCTGGTCTGGGAGCAGGAGCTCGGCATGTTCGAGATGAACGCCGACTTCGGAACCGGGAGCGCCCTGGCCATCGGCGGCGGCAACGTCTTCGTCCAAAACGACAACAACGAGTCGAGCTTCGTCGCCGCCTTCCGCCTCGAGGACGGCGAGGAGGCGTGGCGCGTCGAGCGGCCGAAGGGCACGGCCTGGGCCAGCCCGACCATGTGGACCCACGGGGACGCCACCGACCTGGTCGTCTGCGGCCCCGACTCCGTGACCGGGTACGCGCCCGAGAGCGGCGAGGTCCGCTGGCGGGTCGAGGGGATCGGCGGCACCTTCAGCGCCTCGGCCGCGGCCGCCGGCGACCGCCTCATCTTCGGCAACAGCGCCCAGATGCGCCGCGGCCCCCTGATCGCCATCAAGGACACCGTGGACGGCGTGGTGGACGTGGACGACGAGGGCGAGGAGAGCCCGGTCCTCTGGAACATCGGCCGCGCCGGCCCTGGCTTCTCGTCGCCCGTGACGGTCAACGGCCTCGTGTGGGTCGCCAACTCCCAGGGCATCCTCACCTGCCGGGACGCGGCCACGGGGGAGGAGCTCTACGACGAGCGCCTGCCGGGGCTGCGGAACGTGGTCGCCTGCCCCTGGACGGACGGGGAGCACGTCTTCGTGCTCAGCGAGGGCGGCACCACCGTCGTGGTGAAGGCGGCCCGCGAGTTCGAGGTCGTCGCCACCAACGAGGTGGAGGGGATCTTCTGGGGGACGCCGTCGGCGGCGGGGGGCAGCCTGCTCCTGCGCAGCGCCGACTCCCTCCTCTGCGTCCGCGGCGAGGGCTGACCCCTCAGGGCCGGGGCGCGAGCCGCGCCCCGCCGCCCGGGGCTCGACCGTCGAGGACGTCCAGGGTGCCCTTGACCGCGGCGGCGCAGAGGGCGGCGTAGGTGCGCCCGGTGAGGGCCGCCACGTGGGGCGTCACGATCACGCCGGGGTGGCGGAGCAGCGGGTCGTCCGCGGGGGGCGGCTCGGGGTGGAAGCCGTCCACCGCGTAGGCGGCCACATGCTCGGCCTCGAGGGCGGCGAGCATGGCGCCCGCCTCGACCACGCCGGGCCGCGCCGTGTTGACGACGACGGCGCCGGGGGCGAGGAGGGCGAGGCGGTCCGTGTCCATGAGCCCGCGGGTCCCGTCGTCGAGGGCCACGTGGAGGGTCACCACCTCGGCCCCCTTGAGGGCCCGCGCGAGGTCGGGCTCGAAGCCGTCCACCTCCCGCGCCGAGCGGTTCCACGCGGTGACCTCGGCCCCGAGCGCCACCATCAGGGCGCGGGTCCGCTCGCCGATGGCGCCGAGGCCGACCACCGTCACGCGGGATCCGGCGAGGGACTCGCCGGTGAACCGGTCGCGCTCCTCCCAGCGGCCCTCCCGAGCGGCGCGCGCGCTGGAGACGACCTCCCGGCGGGCCGCGAGGGCGAGGGCGAGGGCGTGCTCGGAGACGGTCTCCGTCAGGGCGTCGGGCACGTGGACCACGGCCACGCCGCGGGCGGCGGCGGCGGCGCGGTCGACGTTGTCGAGGCCGACGCCGGCGCGGGTCACCACGCGGAGCGCGGGGCAGCGCGCGAGGAGGCCCGCGTCCACCTGGCCCCGGCCGCGGGTGACGATGGCCTCGACCTCCCGGAGCACGGCGTCGTCCACCGGCGCGTCGGGCTGCTCCAGGGCCACCACCTGGGCGCCCCCGTCGAGCGCCGCCCGCGCCGACGGGTGCAGGGACTCCAGCAGCAGGACCTTGGCCACGGCGCGCCGCCCCTCAGACGGGGACGGTCCACTCCTCGAGGAGGTCCTTGCGGGGGCTGAACCCGAGGCCGGGCGCGGTGGGGGCGTCCACGCTGCCGTCCGTGACGGCGGGCTCCACCTCGGGGAGCTGGCGCAGGAGCGGGTTGCCGCCGAGGGACACCTCGAGGATGCGGGCAGCGGGGCTCGCGAAGGCCACGTGCAGGCCCGCGAGGTAGGACACGGCCGAGCCCCAGAGGTGCGGGGCCAGCTCGAGCTGGGCGGTCTCCGTGAGCGTCGCCACCCGGCGGGCCTCGGTGATCCCGCCCACGAGCGCGACGTCGGGCTGGAGCACGTCGGCGGCGCGCAGGCGCAGCACGTCGGCGAAGTCGAAGCGGGTGGAGAGGCTCTCGCCCACCGCGATCGGGACGTCCGTGGTCGCCCGCAGCTCCGCGGCGGCGGCGTGGTCGTCGAGGGGCGTGGGCTCCTCGAACCAGCGCAGGTTGGCGCTCTCCACCAGCCGGACGAGGCGCTTGGCCTCCGGGAGGCTGCAGGTCCCGTGGGCGTCGACCATCAGCTCGACGTCCGGGCCCAGGGCCTCGCGAGCCGCGAGCACCCGGGCGGCGCTGGTCTCGACGCGCCCGTCCATGGCGCCCACGCGCATCTTCACGGCGTGGAAGCCGAGGTCCACGAACCGCTGGAGCTCGGCGCCGATCCCGTCCGCGTCGGCCCAGCCGCCGGACGCGTAGGCGGGCAGCCGGTCGTGGCACGCGCCGCCGAGCAGCTCCACCACCGGGACCCCGTGGGCCTTGCCCGCCAGGTCCCAGAGCGCCGTGTCGATGGCGCCGATGGCCGCGACCCGGGGCCCGCGGCGGGCCACGTCGGGGAAGCTGCGCCCGCGGGAGAGGGCGAGGTCGCCCCGGCTCCCGCAGTACATGCGCTCCCACGCGCGGGTGATGTTGCGCGGGTCCTGGCCGATCAGCGCCGGCCCGAGCTCGCGCTCCACGATGGTCACCAGGGAGGCGCAGTCCCCCGCGCTCCCCACGGCGGCCTTCGCCTCGCCGAACCCCTCGGCGCCGTCCTCGGTGCGGACGGTGACGAGCACGGCGTCGAAGGTCCGCAGCCGCCCGAAGTCGGACGTGTGCTGCTTCTCCTCGGGGATGGGCGCCCGCAGCCAGCGGGCCTCGACGGCGGCGATCTTCAAGGTTCAGGGGCTCCCGGGGGGGGTCGTCGACCGCGCGGTGGCGGCTGTCCGAAGCCTAG
>JASFWR010000207.1:0-6757 GCA_050049155.1 Planctomycetota bacterium
CAGGAGGCCCGTGAGAAGCAGGCCGCCGACAGCGCCCGCGCGCGCACCGAGGCCGCTCGCAAGAAGCAGGCGGACCTGGACGCCCAGCGCACCGAGGACGCCCGGAAGAAGCAGGCGGAGCTCGACGCCAAGCGCATCCAGGAGGCCCGCGAGAAGCAGGCCGCGGGCGGGGCCGGGAAGCCCGCGGGTGCCGGCAAGCCGGTCCGCCTGCCGTCGAAGCCGAAGAAGGCGAAGCGGAAGGCCGCCTCGGGCTCCAGCACCCCCGGAGCCGCCCCCAAGAAGGGGGCCCGCCCGGCTGGCTCCGGTGGTCCGGACGCCTCCAAGGGGGCCGTGGGCGCCTCGAGCGACGGCCGGGGCTGAGCTCCTCGGCCGGCGAGCGCCCCCACCAGCGTCTCCCACCGGCGTCCCCCACCCGGCGTCCCAGCGGCCGGTTGGCGCGTGGGCCAGCGAGTGGGCCAGCGGGTCCCATCGACACCCCGGACCCCCAACGCGCGCGGGCCGCGTCTCCCCAGGGGAGACGCGGCCCGCGCTGTTCATGGAGCTCGTCCGAGCAGCGTCAGAAGGCGATCTGCTCCGGGGCGTTGCTCTGGACCTCGGACTCGCCCGCCTGCCAGTGGAAGCCCTCCTCGAGGCCGCCGTTGGCGCCCGGGATGAAGACCCGGTTCGGGTTGTGCTCGTCGACGACGCAGCCGAGGCGCTCGAACTCCTTGGAGGTGAGTCGAAGCTCGCGACGCTGGTTGGCGAGTCGCGCGACCACGGGGCCGGTGGTGGTCGACGGGCGACCCTCCAGCTTCATGGTCTTGAGGGTGCGCTCCAGCTCGCGGATCGCCCGGCGGCGGTCTGCGACCTCGTTGAAGATGGACTCCAGCAGGGGAACCAGCTTCGAGGCGTTGTCGTGGTCGTACGCATGCTTCATGGGGGGCCTCCAGGGCTAAGGGCACTCGTAAGAGCCGGATTCGCCGCCGGTCCGAAGGGTCGAAACCCAATCCGAACAGCGCCGCACCCGGCTCGGCACCCCCTGTCATCGGCCTCTGGGGCCCCTGCATGTGCGTTACCTGTCGTGTTTTCTCACCCCAGCCCCGAATGAGAATTCGTGCCGGACACTCCCCGGAAGGGGTCAGCCGACGACGATCTCAGCGGGGGCGGTCTCGGCCTGGTAGGCGTCCCAGATCGCGTCAGCCACCGCCTCGGCGGGGCCGATCGGCGCGTCCCCGAGGGTGCCCTTCCAGGGCTCGAGCCCCGGCGTCTCCACCAGGCCAGGGAGGACCGTGGTCACCCGGATGCCCTCCGGGCCGAGGTCCGCCCGCAGGCCGCGGGACATGCCCGCGACGCCCGCCTTCGAGGCGGCCATGAGCGACTGCCCCGGCCCCGGCTCTCCGGCGAGCTGTGCGCCCACGTTGAAGACGTGGGCGCGGTCGCTCTCCCGGAGCGAGGGGAGGGCCTCCGCGAGGACCAGGAAGGGGCCCGTCAGGTGCACCGCGAGGGCCCGCTCCCAGTCGTCCACGTCGAGCTCGTCGAACGGCTTGAACTCCACCAGCCCGGCGCAGTTCACCACGACGTCCGTGGCGCCCTCGAAGAAGTCCACCGCCCGGAAGACCGCCGCCTCCACCGAGCCGTGGTCCCGCATGTTGGTCTGGCAGGCCTCGCCCTGGCCGCCGGCGGCCTCGATCTCGGCCACGATGGCGTCGAGGTCGGCGGAGGTCCGGGCGGCCACGGCCACCATGGCGCCCTCGCGGGCGAAGCGGAGGGCGATGGCCCGGCCGATGCCGCGGGTGCCGCCGGTGATGAAGACCCGCAGGGGGCGCTGGCTGGAGTCGCTCATGGTGTCGGAGTGTATCCAGATGGCCCCCGGGCCCACCTCCGCGGATGGCAGTCCCGGGCAATTGACCTCGATCCGGGCCCTCGCCGGGTAAGCTCCGGGGCAGCGGGCGGCGGTCGATGGCCCCGCGCCCCTCCCGGCCTCTCCTCCGGACGAGACGATCACGGTGCCCATCAACGAGCAAGTCATCCGCTGGAGCGAGATCCGGCTGCCCCACCCCACCGCGAAGGGGACGCTCATCCCCTGGAAGGTGGACGGCCCGTTCTCCCTGCGGAGCTACTACCAGGTGGAGGGCACCGGGGAGCGGATCGAGCTCGACCTCAGCCACCGCAAGGAGGACGGGACCATCGAGCGCTGCCTCCACTGCGGGGCGGACGGACTCGGACACCGGGTCGAGGTCAGCTGGACGACGAAGCTGGGCCTCGCCCTGCTAACCGCGGTGGGCCTGGGCCTGGCCCCCTTCACCTACGGCCTCTCGGTGCTCGCGGTGGCGTACCCGCTCTGGTTCCTCTGGAACGACGCGGCGCGGGTCCAGTCCTGCTCGAGCTGCGGCGCCGAGTTCGTGGACTTCCGGATGGGCCCGCGGCCCTGAACGGCGCGGCCCCTCCCCGAGCGACCGCACCTTCGAGGCTCGGTCCCCGCGGGGCCCCGCCCGCCGCGCGAGGTTCCTGCCCGCCGCGCCGGATCCCTGCCCGCCGCGCGACGCGCGACACACGGAGGAGCGAACGAACGAGGAGAGCCCCGCGCCGAGGCGCGGGGCTCTCCCCTTGGATCCTGGACCGGACCGACCCGAGGGTCAGCCCTGTCCCGCCGGATCAGAACGCGGCGTTGACGCCGATGCGAAGCAGGTCGGTGTCGCCGGCGTCGCTGCCGAGCGAGGTCCAGTTGATGATGTACTTCATCGCGTGGCCGTCGACGTAGTAGTTCGCGCCGATGTCGAGGATGTCGGTGCTCGCGGCGTCGTCCAGGTCCTGGTAGCGAAGACCAAGCTCCCAGCTCTCGTTCAGCGAGAAGGTGCCCATCAGCGACCAGACCGAGGCGTCGGCCAGGTTGCCCGTCGCGGCGAGGCCGGCGGCGAGGATGTGCGGGTCGTTGACGTCGAGGTTCGAGCCAGCGCCGCCCTCGCCGTAGCTGACGAAGTTCGCGCCGATGCTGAACTGACCCGTCTGGGCGCCAGCCTCGATCGCGAAGCCGTCGGCGTCGTCCACGGCGCCGTCGTCGAAGAAGGAGATCCCGGCCGAGGCGGTCATGTCGTCGCCGGCGCCGTAGGCACCCTCGATCATGTCCGTACCGTCGCCCATGAAGTCCATCCCGGCGCGGAGCGCGTAGAACAGCTCGTCGGTGTCACCGTCGGAACCGTCCTGGATCGTGATGGCCCAGTTGAAGGTGTCCATGTCGCCGGAGAGCGCGAGGCCCTGCTGACGACCGGCGAACATCTGAGCGTTCACCGAGCGGTCGATGAAGAACAGGTTCCCGGAGTCGATCTGGCTCTCAGCCAGGACGTGACCGCGGAACTGGCCGATGCGCAGGTCGAGCTCACCAGCGGCGACGTCGATGTACGCGTCGAGCAGGTTGCCCGTCGCGAAGTCGTTCTCCATCCGGTAGCCCACGCCAGCGGCGGTGGTGCCGTGCGCGAACAGACGCGCGTTGTAGAGCTGGAAGCCGCCGAGGTCGGCGTCGCTGTTGTTGGCGTAGGCGGTGCGGATGCGGCCGCCGATGGTCATGCCCGAGCCTCCGTCCTGGAGGTTGGCCGAGAGGGCCTGGACATCGTTGTCGAGTTGGTCCCAGTCGCTGTTGTTCGCGACCGCGGTACCGCAAGTCAGGGTCAGCGCGCAGGCGCTGAAGACGAGCTTCTTCATGGGGATTCCACCTGCGAGGTGGTTGGGGGACTGCCGAGAGAGCAAAGGGTTTGGTTTCGAGGCGCAGAGGTTGCCGCGGCGAACTTGAGCCGTCGACCTGGCACGCATGAAATCGCTTCAAAGAAGCACGGAGGACATCGGTGACGCCCCGGACGACCCGGACCGATTTCAGCGCAAATCTCAGCCTGAGGGCAGATGGTCTAAGGCCCGGGGCCCGTTTTCCACGTCTCCAGCGCTGTTTTTTGCGGCCACGTCATGAAGCCCCCTTCATGACGCCAGCGGATTTCATCCGTCGAATCCGCCGGACCGACGATCGCGCTTGAGCTGGCCGCGCGCTCGCTTCTTGTCCAGACGCCGCTTCTTGGACCCGCGAGTGGGCTTGGTCGCCTTGCGGGCCTTGCGAATCAGGAGACCGTCGGCGAGCAGGGCCGCCATGCGCTCCCGACAGACCTCGAGGTTCTGGTGCTGCGAACGCCGCGCGCCCGAGCGCACCACGAGCGCCAGGGATTCCCCGACGAGCCTGCGGCCGAGCCGCTCCACGAGACGCTGCTTGTCGTTATTACTCAGGGCTCCCGACGAGGCCACCGGGAAGCGCAGCTCGACCGCCGTCTCCACCTTGTTGACGTGCTGCCCTCCGGGTCCGCCGGAGCGCATGGTCCGCACCTCGAGCTCGCTCGCGGGGACGACGACCCGCTCGTTGACGCGCAGCGGGTCCACTCCTCAGGCCTCCGAGAGTCGCCTCAGGGCCGCCCAGGTGTAGATCCCCGTGCGGTGGCCGTCGCTGAAGGTGACGGAGAGGGCGTAGTTGCCCACGAGCTCCACCGCGGTCTGGGTCAGGTCCCCGGGCACCGTGTCAGGGACCAGCAGGGGCGCTCCGGTGAACTCGTCCACGCAGCGCGCGCAGGGGCATCCCAGCCGCAGGTCGCGGGCGCCCACGGCGCTCTCCGCTCCGTCCGGCCACTCGAAACCCAGCCTCGAGGGGTCCCGACGGAGGATCCGGGTGGGCGCCGCGATCCGCTCGGGCCGCGCGCCGCCGCCTGCGCTCCCTCCGCTCATCCCTGGAGGCCCCCTGTCGCGCCCACCCGCCGGGCGTAAGTGGTGGCGAGGACCGGACTTGAACCGGTGACCCCTTGATTTTCAATCAAGTGCTCTACCAACTGAGCTACCTCGCCTCGGGGTTCCCTTGCGGGCACGGAATTCTCCGTCAGCCCGGGGCGGCCGTCAACGCAAAGCGCCCCCCTTTCTGCGCATCGGGAGCGGCCCTCGACGCCGGTCGACTCGCCCGGCCGGCTCCTTCGGGGCCGCCCTCCACGCGCGGCGCCACGGCGCGGATGCGGCCCTGTCCCCCGGCGGTCCGATCGAACTCCCTTGAATCGCCCCCCACCCGCTTGCTCAGGTGGGGCCATGGACACCCTGAGGACTCCCTCCTGGCGGAAGCGCCAGGTGGACGCCGTCGATCCGGCGGAGCAACCCGGCTCGCAACCCGCCCCGCAACCCGGGGGACAACCGCCCGAGCAACCCGTCGTCCAGCCGCCGGCGCGGGGCCTGGCAGCCCCTGCGGGGGTCCCAACCCCCTCTTCGGGTCCGCAACCCGGCAACGTGGTGAGCGGGACGGGGATCCCCCTGGCCGAGGCGGCGGCCATGGACGGCGTGCCCTCCGTCCAGGCCCTCCGCAAGCGGATCAAGAAGGGCACCCTGAGGTCCGTCCGGGTCCTGCACCGGGATGCCATCGTCGTCGGCGTGGAGCTCGAGGAGCTGGCCCGGCACTACGACGTCCCCGTGCAGGGGGGAACGGTGCCCGGGGGAACCGCGTCCTCTCCTTCCTCGGACGAGGGGACCGGGACCGAGCCGCCCGTCCCGGCGGACGTCTCCGCGGCGACGGAGGCCCGCGCGGGCGAGGGCAGCACAGGGACCGCAGCGATCGAGGGGGGCGAGGCCGGACCCGCCGACGAGCAACCCCGCTCGGAGCAACCTCCCACCCTGCCGGAGGAGCCCGAGCAACCCGTCGCCGGCTCCTCCGAGGCAACCCCGACCCCCGTGACAGAGGCCGGCGGGGAGTGGCACGATCCGCGGCAACCCCTGGACGAGCAACCCCTGAGCGACCAGCCGGGGGCGTCGGCGGGACAACCCGGCGCGGCCCCCGAACAACCCCGAGCGACCTCCGCCCCGTCGGAC
This sequence comes from Planctomycetota bacterium, assembly GCA_050049155.1. Lineage (GTDB taxonomy): Bacteria > Planctomycetota > UBA1135 > UBA1135 > Saltatorellus. Next base: position 5,854 of record JASFWR010000207.1, read on the forward strand.
AACCCGCCTCCCGGCCCCCCTGAAGCGGATCCGGCCCCTGGGGTTGCCCATGGGGTTGGTCGCGGTGAACAACCCGCACCAGCGCCCGAGCCGGCCGAGGAGGCGGCTCGAGCCCAGGCCCTCGAGACCGTGGACATGGCGGTGCAGGGCTGGCGGGAGGCGCGGGAGGCGCTGGACGTGGCCCGTCGGGAGCACCGTGAGGAGATCACGCGGACCATCGCCGCCTACGAGAACCAGCTCCAGCTACGGGACCAGGACCTGGCGCGGACCGTGGCGCTGGCCGACGCGAGGGAGGTCCGCGCCGTCCGCTGGGGGCGGGTCGCGGCGCTCGGGCTCGTGGTGGCCCTGGCCGCCGGGGTCAAGCTGACGGGCGACGCCGGGGAGCGCCTGGCGACCGAGCGCGTCCGGGCCGGCATCCTCTCGGAGGAAAAGGGGGCCCTGGAGGCGGACCTGGCTCGCCGGGGTGAGGACCTGAGCCGAGCGTCCGCGACCCTGGAGGAGGAGCAGGGTCTCTCCCGGTCCCTGAACGAACGGGTCGCGGGGCTCCAGGCGGAGCTGGACCTCCTGCAGCAGGAGCGCGAGCAGGCCCGCGCGGCGGCCCGGGCGGCCCTCAGGGCGATGAGCGGCCGCTGACCGCGACTGAATGGGGATTCCTGGGTCCCGGCGTTGGGCCAAGGGGTGGATCCAGGGGTGGGCCCGGCAGCGAACCAGGCGCCGAGCTCGTCGGAGGGCCGAGCGGCGGGTGGGGTCCGCTGGCCGAGACCCCCACCTCGCCGGAGGGGGAGAAGGCTCCCTCACGCCCGGGGAGCCGCTCCAGAGCCAGGTCCCGGATCCCCTGGAGCGCGGCGCACCGGGCCTCCGGCGGGCCGGCCGTCAGCCCTGGCCCAGGACGCCGCGGGCTCGC
>JASFWR010000208.1:0-6756 GCA_050049155.1 Planctomycetota bacterium
GTCCAGGTGGATCTTGGCCGGCCCCAGCCCGTTCATGACCAGGGTCTCCAGGGAGTCGCTCCACCGGATGATGTCGATGCGCTCGCCGCGCAGCTCGTCGATGACCGCCTTGATCCGCGAGCCCCGGACGCCCACGCAGGCGCCGATGGCGTCGATCTTGGGGTCGCTGGAGACGACCGCCATCTTCGTGCGGTAGCCGGGCTCCCGGACCACGCGCTTGATCTCGATGATCTGGTCGGCGATCTCCGGGACCTCCAGCTCGAAGAGCCGGCGGACGAGGTCGGGGTGGGTCCGGCTGACGAGCACCTTCACCCGGCTGCCGTCCTTGCGAACCTCGACGATGATGACTCGGATGCGGTCGCCGGGAGCGTACGTCTCCCCGCGCACGCGGTCCTCGCGCGTGAGGTGAGCCTCCACGTCCCCGAGGCTGACCACCAGGTCCTGCCCCTCGTAGCGCTGGACCTCGCCGCTGATCAGCTGGCCGACCCGCGCCTCGTACTTGTCGTAGAAGACGTCGCGCTCCGCCTCGCGGACGCGCTGGGTGAAGCCCTGCTTGACGGTCTGGGCGACGATGCGCCCGAGGTCCTCCATGTCGAACTCGTAGACGCCCTCGTCGTCCTCGATGGTCACCTCCCCCGAGTCCCTGTCGATGGTGCAGATCAGGTCCTCACCCTCGCCGAAGCGCTTGCGCACGGCGGCGGCCATCGACTCCTCCAGGGCGCGGAAGATGACTTCCCGAGGGATGTTCTTCATCGCGTGGAGCGCGTCGATCGTCTGGAGGAGGGTCTCGGGGTTCATGGCTCGAGGTCGGGGCAATAGAAAAGGAGCGGGGGAATCCCCGCTCCTTCCGCTGCGCAGCGCTGCCCGGGGGCCCCGTGGTGGGGGCGCTGGGCGCTGCTGCGCGGTGTCCAGGAGAGTTTGAAGGGTCTTCAGGCGCCGCGTAGTCTGGTCCAGGGGCCCCGGTGAGTCAACCTCTGCCGCCCCGCTTCCCGGCTCCCCACGGAGTCCGGTCACGAGCCCCTCCGCGGGGCCGAGGAACGCCCATGAACGCCGATCTCCCCGACCCCGAGGCCGCCCCGCACGGGGCGGGCCCCCGCGGGGAGGTCCCGCCCCCCGACCCCTGGTCCGCCTTCGAGGGGGACCTCGACCGGGTGGCCGCCTCGGGGGTGCTCGGTCCCGCGGTGCCCGCCACCGTCCTCCTCACCGGGGAGAGCGGGTCGGGCAAGAGCCGGGCCGCGCGCTTCCTCCACGAGCGCTCGCCCCGCTCGGGGGGGCCCTTCGTCGCGGTGCAACTCGCCGCGCTCGCCACCACGCTGATCGAGGCCGAGCTGTTCGGACACGAGGCCGGCGCCTTCACCGGCGCCTCGGACGCGCGCCGCGGCCGCTTCGAGCGGGCGAGCGGCGGGACGCTGGTGCTGGAGGGCATCGAGACCCTCGCCCTGGACCTGCAGGTCAAGCTCCTGCGGGTGCTCCAGGAGCGGGTGGTGGAGCCCCTCGGCGCCGAGGCGCCGAGGCCCATCGACGTGCGGGTCATCGCCACCACGGCCCGGGACCTCCGGGACGCCGTGGAGGACGGCTCCTTCCGGGAGGACCTCTACTACCGGCTGGCGGTGGTCCCGCTCTCCGTTCCGCCCCTCCGGAGCCGCGCGTCCGGCGCTGGCTTCGAGACCCTCTGCGAGGAGGTCCTGGCCCAGGTCGCCGGCCGCCTCGGCGTGGCGCCGCGGCCCCTCTCCGGCGCCGCGCTCGACGCGCTCGCCGCCCACCCCTGGCCCGGGAACCTGCGGGAGCTCGAGAACGCCCTCGAGCGCGCGCTCGTGCTCGGGGGAGGCGCGGGCCCGCTCGGCGCGGAGTCCCTGGCCTTCCTCGACGAGACGGTGCGCGGGCGCGCGGGGGAGCTCGCGCGCGAGGCCCTCGCGTCGGGCGTCGGCCTCGACGACCTGGAGGCCGCGATCCTCGCGGCCGCGCTGGAGGAGGCGCGGGGCAACGTCGCGGCGGCGGCGCGCCGCGTCGGGCTGTCGCGGCGAGCCTTCGACTACCGGCTCAAGCGGAGCGCCGAGGGGCGCGGCTGACCCCGGCGGCGGGCGGACGGGTTCACCCAGCCGCGGCGGCGGCCGGACAGGTTCACACAGCCGCGGCGGCGGCCGGACAGGTTCACGCAGCCGCGGCGGCGGCCGGTCGTCCCGCGCGTCCCGGGGAGCGCGGCCCCGGCCTGCTACATTCATGCGGATGCTCCCCCTGCTCCTCTGCGCCCTGACCTCGACGGCCGCCGCCGCGCCGCTCCCCGTGATCGGTCCCGCGCCGGCGCTCCGTGCGGCCGCGCCGGACGAGCTCGCCGCGCTGCTCGCGGGAGGAGGGGGCGACCGCGGCGCCCGGGCGGCTCGCCTGGCCCGCGACCTGCCCGCGAACCGGGTCCTGGAGGCCCTGCCCCTGCTCGCCGACGGCGACGCCGCGGTCCGGCTCGCCGTGGTCGACCTGCTGTCGCGGCCGGACCTGGGCGCCGGCGCGGTCCCGGAGCGCGTGGCCGCTCTGGGTGCGGCTGCCACGGGGGACCCCGACCCGCGCGTCGCCCTCGCCGCGGTCGGCGCCCTCGGCCGCGTCGGCGGCGCGCGCGCGGCGGCGCTCCTCGGCGAGCTCACCGGCGGGGAGTCGGACGCCGTCGCCGTGGCCGCGGCCCGTGCCCTGGCCGAGGCGGCCGGCGGGCTCCCGCCCCTGCGCGAGATCGTGCAGCGCTCCACCTCGTCCGAGCGGCGCCCGCGCGCCGCGGTGCTCGCCGCGCTCCTGCCGCGGTACGGACAGTGGCTCGCGGACGAGGAGGGGGCGACGGCCGCGGACCACGCGCCCCTCGTCTTCGGGCTCCGGCACCCCGCGCGCGAGGTCCGCCTCGCCGCACGCGAGGCCTTCGACCGGCTCGTCACGCGCCTCATCGACTCCGCCGTCCCGGGCCGGGCGTCGGCCCTGCTCGGCGAGCTGGAGGGGCTCGGCATCGAGCGCGACGTGGCGCTCTACCAGCGAGCGCGCATCTGCCTCGCGGCCGAGGGGGACGCGGCCGGCGCGCTGGTGGCGGCCCGGCAGCTCGTCCGCTCCCGCGGCCTGCTCCTGCGGCCGAGCGCGCGGATCGACGCCTTCGAGTCCCAGCTCTGGTTGTTCCGTGGGCACTACCTGGCCGGGGTCGCCCAGGTCGCCCTCGGGGACCACGACGGGGCGGCGGTGGCCCTGCGCGAGGCCGCGGAGGCCCTCGACGTGGCTCTCGCCGAGCGCCGCGACCTGCTCTCTCGCCCGGACCGGCTGCGGCACGTGGACCTCCTGCACCAGCGCGCGGTGGTGGAGGTGGCGCGGACCCTCGCGATCATCGCCCGCGGCGCGCCGGAGCTCGGGGCGCTCGAGCGCGCCCGCTCGGCCCACCTCGTCCACCTCGAGGCCCAGGCGGTGTACGCGGAGATCGAGGGGGACGTGACCACGGGCTGGGACGGGCTGCTCACCGCGGACCTGTCCCCGTACCGTCTGCTCTTCGGCCGCCGGGGGTTCGCCGGCAGCGCCAACGAGAGCGCCGCGCGACGTCCCCTGGATCGGAGCACCGTGGTGCGCCTGGAGGGAGCGCTCGGGCGCACCCTGGCCACGGTGTCCCCCGGGGAGCTCCCTGGCTTCGAGCCGCTGGAGGGCGCGGCGAGCTCCGGGCTGCTGGCGTCCACCGTCGACCCGCTGGCCGACGGGCAGCGCCGCGAGCTCCTCGAGCGCATCCGCGCCGCTCGCCTGACGGGGCTGGAGGACGCCATCGAGGAGGCCGACGCGGCCTACCGTCGGGCCCAGCGCCGCGCCCCGGGCCTGCTGCCCGAGCGGGAGTACGAGGCGCTCCAGCGACTCCAGCGCATGCGCATGGCGGCGGCGCAGGCGGTGCAGCGCGCGCCGAGGGACGGCGACCGCGGCTGGGCCCGGGACCTCCGGATCCCGGGGAGCGCCGCCCTCTGGTACGCCCAGGACCTCACCGAGGAGGGGCGCGGGACGGAGGCGCGCGAGGTCGCGTCGCGCATGGAGCGTGACATCGAGGAGCGCGGCATCTCCAACTGGTGGTTCTTCATCGGGCACGAGCGCATCGCGCGGGCCCAGCTGCTCCAGGGGAGCGCCTTCACCGACGAGGGGCGCGGCGAGGAGGCGGAGGCCGTGCTCCTGCGCGCGGTCGAGCGGATCGAGGACCTCGAGAAGCAGCTGGTGGAGAACGGCGCGAGCCCCGCGGCCCTGGAGGGCTTCCGGAGCCTCCAGGCGTCGGCGCTGGTGAGCCTCGCGGTCAACGCCAACGTGCGGCTCCAGGCGCCGGAGCGGGCGCGGGAGTACTACGAGCGGGCGTACGCGCTCCGCAAGGACGAGTTCATGCGGACCCTGCTCGCCTGCTACCGCGCGCGGAGCGGCGCCGACGAGGAGGCGCGCGCCCTCCTCAGGACGATCCGACCCGGACCCGGGACCTGGTACAACCTCGCCTGCACCCACGCCCTCCTGGGGGACACCGAGGAGGCCCTCGAGCTCCTCCGCGCGGACATCGAGCAGAACCACGCCTCCGCCGAGTCCCGGCGCCGTCAGCAGGAGTGGGCCGCGGAGGACCCGGATCTCGCCTCCCTCCGGGACGACCCCCGATTCCGCCGCCTCGTCCGGGTCGACTGAGGATATCCTGCTCGGCTCGATCGCCCTCGCGACGGCACCCGATGGCCCTCCGGCCCCCCGGGGGCGCCGCTCGCCGCGCTGCGATCGCGGAGTGACCCCATGGGAAAGGTGATTTTGACGGGCAAGGGGCGGCGCTGGTACCTGCGCGGCCACCCGTGGATCTACAAGGACGACGTCGCCACCGGCGAGGCGACGCCGGGTGAGCTGGTGCCCGTCGAGGACCCCAACGGGGCGTCCCTCGGCTGGGGGCTGTTCAGCACCCGTTCGAGGATCCGCGTGCGCATGGTCACCCGCGAGGCCGAGCAGCCCAACCGGGCCTTCTGGGCCGCGCGCATGCAGCGGGCGGTGCAGCACCGCGAGCGGCTGGGGCTCATGGACCCCGCGGGCGCGTGCCGTCTGGTGTCCGGCGACGCGGACGGCTTCCCGGGCTGGATCGTCGACCGGTACGCGAAGACCCTCGTGATCCAGTCGGGCACCCAGGGGTCGGACCGCATGCGCGACTTCCTGGTGGAGCTCCTGCGCGAGGCGATGCCCTTCGAGCCGGAGACGATCGTCGACCGGTCCGACACGAGCGTGCGGAAGCTCGAGGGCCTGGAGAAGGTCGTGGAGGTGATCCACGGGACCATCGACGGGCCGGTGCTGGTCCAGGACCACGGGCTCCTCTACGAGGTGGACGTGTTCCAGGGGCACAAGACCGGTCACTACCTCGACCAGTCGCGCAACCGCCTGGAGGCGGCGAAGCTGGCCCGCGGCGGGCGCGTGCTCGACGCCTTCGCGTACGACGGCCTCTTCGGGCTCCACGCCGCCCTCGCGGGGGCGGAGCAGGTCGTCTGCCTGGAGCAGAACCGCGGCGCCTGCGAGCGGATCATGGCCAACGCCGAGCGCAACGGCCTCCTGGACCGGATCAAGGTGGAGCGCGTCGACTGCATGAAGGACATGCGCGCGCGCGCCGAGCGCGGGGAGCAGCACGACCTGGTGGTCGTCGACCCGCCCGCGTTCGCGCGGAGCAAGAAGGAGGTCGCGGGCGCGGAGCGCGGCTACGTGGAGCTCAACCGACGTGCCTTCGACCTGGTCCCGGACGGCGGCGCCGTGGTGAGCGCCTCGTGCTCCTACAACGTCGGGCCCCGCGAGTTCGTGGAGTACATCGGGAAGGCGGCCAGCATCGCGGATCGGCACGTGTGGATCGAGGCGCTCACCAGCGCGTCGAGCGATCACCCGCACCTGGTGACCCTGCCCGAGACCGACTACCTGAAGTGCGCCTTCCTGCGCGTGCACTGAGCGGATCAGGATGGACCCCGCCCCGACCTGCGCCATCCACCTGAACGGCGAGCCCCACGAGGTCCCCGCCGGCTCCACCGTCGCGGACCTGGTGGCCGCCCGGGGCCTGCGGCCCGAGCAGGTGGCCGTGGAGGTGAACCGCGAGCTGGCGCCGCGGGCGACCCACGGTGATCGGGTGCTGGAGGCGGGGGACCGGGTGGAGATCGTGACCCTCGTCGGCGGGGGCTAGGGGATCCGGCCTACAATCCCAGCGACCATGAGCGACGCGCACCTCCAGGACAGCCCCCTCCGCATCGGGGACGACGTCTCCATGACCTCCCGGCTCCTCGTCGGGACTGGCAAGTACGCCAGCTTCGAGGAGACCGCCCGGGCCCTCGAGATCAGCGGCACCGAGATGGTCACCGTGGCCGTCCGGCGGGTGAACCTCGACCCCTCCAAGGGGGAGTCGCTGCTCGACCACATCGACCGGGACCGCTATCACCTGCTCCCGAACACCGCGGGCTGCTACGACGTGGAGTCGGCGGTGCGGACGGCGCGGCTCGCCCGTGAGCTGCTCGACACGCCGCTGGTGAAGCTCGAGGTGCTCGGCGACCCGAAGACCCTCCTCCCGGATCCGATCGGCACGCTCGAGGCCACGAAGACCCTCGTGGAGGAGGGCTTCACGGTCATGGTCTACTGCTCCGACGACCCTCGCATGGGGGTCCGTCTCGCCGACCTCGGCGCCGCCGCCGTGATGCCGGCGGGCTCGCCGATCGGCTCGGGGCAGGGGGTACTGAACCCCAACGCGATCCGGATCTTGATGGAGCTCGTGGACGTCCCGGTGAT
>JASFWR010000244.1:0-5795 GCA_050049155.1 Planctomycetota bacterium
CCGTTGTCCACGGAGATCACCAGGGTGGCGCCGGTCTCCCGCGCCTTCGCCACGGAGTGGTCCCCGAAGGAGTAGCCGTCGCGGGTGCGGTGCGGGATGTGCCACTCCACCCGCGCGCCCAGGTGGCGCAGGAAGCGGACGAGGAGGACCGTCCCGCTCACGCCGTCCACGTCGTAGTCCCCGTGGATGAGGACGGTCTCGCCCGCGGCCACCGCCTGCTCGAGGCGGGCCGCCGCCTGCTCCATCTCCGGCAGGCCCGCCGGGTCGTGGAGCGCGTGGAGGGAGGGGGCGAGCTGGGTGGCGGCCGCCGCCGGCGTCCCGTGCCCGCGGTTCACGAGGAGCCGGGCGAGGACCTCGGGCACCCGCTCGGACCGCACCAGGTCGCGGACCTGCTCGGGGTCCGGGTCCATGACGCTCCAGTGCCCAGGGAGGTCCGGGTGGCCGGCGGGGTTCGACGGGGGGACCGTGGTGGAGGAGTGCGCCATGCTCACAACGTAACAGCGGCCCGGATCGGGATCGAGCCCGGTGGAGAGACGGCCGCGCCCTCTGGCGGTAACCTCGGGGCACCATGAGCTCCGGCAAGCGAACCACCGGCGAGGCCAACCCGTTCCGCGCCCTCCCCAGCGTGGACGAGGGACGGCGGCACCTGGACGAGGCGGTGGCGGGGGACGCGCGCCTGGAGGCGATCCCCTCCGCGGTCCGGACCGAGCTGGTCCAGACGGCGCTCGACGCCCTGCGGCGGCGCATCGGGGAGGCGGGCCTGAGCGCCGCGGACGTGGAGGCGGAGCTGGCGGGCGGCGCGTGGCGGGCGGCGCTGCTCGAGCTCGCCACGGTCGAGGCCGGCCGCGGGGTGCGCTCGGCGGTCAACGCCACGGGCGTGGTGCTCCACACGAACCTGGGGCGTGCGCCGGTGCACCCGGAGGCGGCCGAGCGCATGCGCGCCGCGGCGGGGGGGTACTGCGTGCTGGAGATGGACCGCTTCAGCGCGCGCCGCAACGAGCGGGACGCGCGGCTCGGCGTGCTGCTGTCGCGCCTGACCGGCGCCGAGGCCGGCATCGCGGTCAACAACTGCGCGGGCGCCGCGTTCCTGATGATGCAGACCTTCGCCGGCGGCCGGGAGGCGGTGGTCAGCCGCGGTGAGCTGGTGGAGATCGGCGGCTCCTTCCGGGTGCCCGACGTGATGGCGCGGGCGGGGGTGCGGATGGTCGAGGTCGGCACGACGAACCGCACCCGGGCCGTGGACTACGAGCGCGCCATCGGGCCGGACACCGGGCTGCTGATGAAGGTCCACACGAGCAACTACCGCGTCGTGGGCTTCACGGAGGAGACCGACCCCGCCGAGCTGGCGCGGCTGGGCAAGGAGCACGGGGTCACCTCCGGGTGGGACCTCGGCTCGGGCCGCATCGAGGTCGACGGGGCCAGGCCCCTGACGGAGGTGGGGGACGAGACCGTGGTGCGCGACGCCGTCGCGACGGGGGTCGACGTCGTGGCCTTCTCCGGGGACAAGCTCCTCGGCGGCCCCCAGGCGGGGCTGATCGTCGGCCGCAGGGCCTCGATCCGGGCCCTGCGCAAGAACCCCATCTACCGCGCGCTGCGCCTGGACAAGGTGGCCCTCGCCGGCCTCGAGGCCACCCTCGAGCTCCTGCTGGCGGGCCGCGGCGACGAGCTCCCCGCCCGCCGCCTCATGCACCGGGACGAGGCCGAGCTCGCGGAGAGCGCCGGCCGCATCGCCGCCGCCGTCGACGCCCTCCCCGGCCTCCACGCCGCGCCGGTCCCCGAGCGCTCCCAGCCCGGCAGCGGCAGCGCGCCCACGGTCTTCCTGCCCACCACCGCCGTCCGGGTCACCGCCGACGCCTGCTCCGCCGAGGCCCTCGCCGCCCGCCTGCGCGCGGGGGAGCCCCCGGTCTTCGTCCGCATCCACGAGGACGCGCTCCTCCTCGACCCCCGCGCGCTCCTCCCCGGCGACGAGGACCGCCTCCTCGAGGCCTTCCGCGCGCTCGGCTGAGCCCGCGGGAAGAACGCGTCCGCCCCGAGCGTCTCCCCGCCTGCATGGCTCCTCACCCCAAGCCACCGAGGATCGGCGTCGTCGGCCTCGGGTCCGTCGGGCTCCCGCTCGCTGTCCACTTCGCGCGAGCCGGCAGGGCGCTCGTCCTCGTGGATCGCGACCCGGACCGTTGCGCGGCCGTGCGGAGCGGCCGGTCTCCGCTCGCGCACCTGGACGACCGGTGCGTCGCCGAGCTCGGCGGCGCGCTCGTCACCTCGAGCCCGCGGGAGCTCGAGTCCTGCGCGGAGGTGATCCTCTGCGTCCCGACGCCCCTGGACGCTGAGCGCCGCCCCGACCTCGGCGCCGTCGAGGCCGCGGCCAGGGACGTGGCGGCGCACGTCCGGCCCGGGGCCCTCGTGGTGCTCGAGTCGACCACCTGGCCGGGGACCACCCGGGAGGTCCTGGCCCCGATCTTCGAGGGGCGGGGCGTGGACCTCGCGTACTCGCCGGAGCGAGTGGACCCCGGGCGGGACGAGGGCGGGCGGCTCGGAGCCGACGTCCCCAAGCTGGTGGGAGGGCTGGACGCCCGCGCCACCGAGCGCGCCGCCGCGCTCTACGCCCAGGCCTTCGACCAGGTCGTCCCCGTCTCCACCGCCGAGGTCGCGGAGGCGGCCAAGCTGGTGGAGAACGTCCACCGCGCGGTCAACATCGCCCTGGTGGGCGAGCTCAAGGTGACCTTCGACGCCATGGGGCTCGACGTCTGGGAGGTCCTCGACGCCGCCGCCACGAAGCCCTTCGGGTTCACTCGCTACGACCCCGGGCCGGGGATGGGGGGGCACTGTCTCCCCATCGACCCCTTCTACCTGGCGTGGGCCGCGCAGCGAGCCGGGGCCGAGGCGCGCTTCGTGGAGCTCTCCGGGGAGATCAACCGCGCCATGCCGTCCTTCGTCGCGGGGAAGGTGCGCCTCGCCCTCGAGAGCCGCGGCGTCCCGGCCGAGGGCGCCCGGGTGCTGCTGCTGGGTGTGGCCTACAAGGCCGGGGTGGGGATCGTGGAGGAGTCTCCTGCGTTCCCGCTCGCGGCCGAGCTGACCGCCAGCGGCGCGTCGGTTCGATATCACGACCCGCTGGTCCCCCTCTGCGACCTCGGGGAGTCGGTGCCGCTCGAGCAGGAGCAGCTCGAGGAGGTGGACGTGGCGGTCCTGCTCGTGGAGCAGCCCGACATGGACCTGGAGCTGCTCGTGCGCTCCGACGTGCTTGTGGTGGACACCCGCGCGGCCCTCCGCGGCCGGCTCGCCGGCGCCCCCCGCTACTTCCCGGCCTGAGCGCGAAACCCGGGGCGGGGCCGCTTCCACGGGGCGGGGTCGGGGCTTAGAGTCGCCCGCGGCGCGCGACGCGCGCCACGAACGATGTTCAAACGCAACAAGCGACTCACGGACTACGCCGCCTGCGCCGGGTGAGCGGCGAAGATGCCCATGGGGCAGCTCACGCAGGTGCTGCGTGACCTCGATCCGTCCTCCGATCCCAGACTGCTCGTCGGCCCCCAGACCGTCGACGACGCGGGCGTCGTCGTGCTCGGCGAGCGCGAGGGGCTGCCGGCCGGGGCCGAGGTGGCGCTGGTGCAGACCGTGGACTACTTCCCGCCGGTGCTCGACGACGCGTACCTGTACGGGGCGGTGGCCGCGGCCAATTCCCTCTCGGACGTGTACGCCATGGGAGGCCGCCCCATCAGCGCGCTCAACCTCGCGGGCTTCCCCAAGGGCTTCAAGGAGGAGTGGATCGCGGACATCTTCCGGGGCGGCTTCGAGAAGGTCGCCGAGGCGGGCGCGGTGGTCGCCGGCGGGCACACGGTCGAGGCGCCGGAGCCCCAGTTCGGCTTCGCGGTCACCGGGGTGGTCGAGCGGGCGCACCTCGCGGACAACGCCGGCGCCCAGGTGGGGGACGTGCTCTACCTCACCAAGCCCCTCGGGATGGGGTCGATGACGACGGCGGGCAAGTTCGGCAAGGCCCCGGCGGAGGCGGTCCGCGCCGCGGCGCTCCAGATGGCGACCCTGAACGACCGCGCCGCCGCGGCCATGAACGCCGCGGGCGCCCACGCCTGCACGGACATCACCGGCTTCGGGCTCAACGGCCACGCGAGCAACATCGCGCGGTCGTCGGGGGTCACCATGAGCTTCGACCTCGGCGCCGTGCCGATCTTCCCGGGCGCGCGGGACCTCGCCGCCAAGGGCGTCGTCTCGGGCGGCGTGAAGCGCGGCAAGTCCGCCATCGGAGGACAGGTGCAGGTGGCCGCCGGCCTCGACCAGGCGCTCGTGGACATCTCCTACGACGCTGAGACCTCGGGAGGCCTCCTCATCGCGCTGCCTGCGGCCAACGCGGCGCGCCTGGAGGACGAGCTCGCGAGCCGGGACGTGCCGGTCCACCGGATCGGCGAGGTGATCCCCCGTGAGGGTGACTCCCTCGTCAAGCTCGGCTAGGTCCCTGGCCCTCGACCTGCACCCCATGGATCGCCTCCGAACCCTCCTCCCGCTCTCGCTCGCCGCCGCCGCCTGCCACGGAGGGACGCCGGTCCCGTCCGGGACGCCGCTGGACCCGGCGCCCCTGTCGGTGCCCGTGGCCCTGGACGAGGGCTGGGAGCTGGCGACCGTCTTCCGCGGGGACGCGCGCATCAACGGCGTCGCCTGCGGCGAGCTGGACCCCGACGCTCCGGGGGACGAGATCGTGGCCGTGGACCGGCGCGGGGTCGTCCGGATGTTCCGCCGCGCGGGTGAGGGGTTCGAGCCCCTGGACCTGGGCCCGGGGGTCCCCCGGAACCCGGGTGAGCTGGTGCAGGTGATCTGCGCCGACCTCCTCCCGTCGGTGCCCGGCGACGAGGTGGTCGCCGTGGGCATGCTCGACGGCGGCGAGGACGACGGCGGCCCCGGGCTCGTCCGGGTCCTCGCGCGCCTCCCCGGCGGCTGGAGCGAGGCGCGGCTCGAGACCCCCGCCCTCGTGCACGCCGTGACCGCGGGGGACCTCGCTCCGGACCGGCCGGGGCAGGAGGTGGTCGTCGCCGGGTACTTCGGCGCGGCGCGGCTGCTGGGCGCGTCGGTCACCGCCGCGGGGCTCGCGCTGGAGGACCTCTCCAGGCCCCACGACCTCGAGCACCAGGGGAACGCCAAGGGCGCCTGCCTCACCGACGGCGGCTTCGTCCTCGCCTGCGACGACGGCGGCCTGCTGGAGTTCGTCCGCGAGGAGGGGGGCGAGATCGCCCTGTCCACGCGTCGGGACCTGGGCGCCACCCTGGCGCGCATCGCGCCCTTCCCGGGCGACGGCGTGGTCGTGTGCGACAACAGCGGTCAGTTCCGCCTGATCGAGCGCGGCGCCAGCGGGCGGCTCGACGGCGCCACCACGGCCCTGGAGCGCGCCGACAACCGGCTCCGCGGGGCCGTGGTCGCGGACCTGCTGCCGGACTCGGTGGGCGTGGAGGCCGCGACCGCGGGCTACGACGGGGTCGTGCGCGTGGTCCGGCTGGACCGCGTGGGGCTGACCTTCCTCCAGGACCCGAGCCGCGCCGACCAGCTCGCGTGGCTGACCTCCAAGGTCCGGGTCGCGAGGGACTCCGCCAAGCTCCACCACCTGACCACGGGGGAGCTGGACGGGCTCGGCCTGTGCCTCGTGAGCTGCGGGTACTCGGGCTGCGTGCTGGCGATCCACCGCGCGGGCTCGGTGTCGGGCTCGGTGTCGGGCGCTGCTTCGGGCGCGGCATCGGATGCCGGGGACCGCGGGGGCCGCCGCCCGTGACCGGGGAGCGCCCCACGGGACCCGGGCCAGC
>JASFWR010000209.1:0-6587 GCA_050049155.1 Planctomycetota bacterium
GCCCTCGTCCGCGGTCTCGTCCCCGATGATGATCTTCATCAGGGTGGACTTGCCCATGCCGTTGGCGCCGATGACGCCGAGCTTGGCCTGGGGCGGGATCGAGAAGGAGAGGTCGCGGAAGAGGGTCCGCTCGCCGTAGCCCTTCGCGAGGTTGTCGACGTCGAGGACCTTGTCCCCGAGCCGCGGGCCGGGGGGGATCCTGAGCTCGACGTTCTGGGCCATCTCGTCGGCCCGGGCCTCGGAGGCGAGCTCCTGGTAGCGCTTGAGGCGCGACTTCGACTGCTTCGTGCGCGCGGCCGGGGTCCGGGAGAGCCACTCCTTCTCCCGCTCGAGGACCTTCGCGCGGGAGGCGTCGTTCTTGCGCTTCACGTCGAGCAGCTTCGCCTTCTGCTCGAGGTAGGCGCTGTAGTTGCCCTTGTAGGGGCGGGCCTGCCCGCGCTCGATCTCGAGCATCCACCCGACCACGTTGTCGAGGAAGTAGCGGTCGTGGGTGATCAGGATGACCGTGCCCTCGTACTCCTGGAGGTGGGTCTCGAGCCACGCGATGGACTCGGAGTCCAGGTGGTTGGTGGGCTCGTCGAGGAGCAGGAGGTCGGGGTGCTCGAGCAGCAGCTTGCAGAGGGCGACCCGCCGGCGCTCCCCGCCGGAGAGGTTGGTGACGGCGGAGTCCATCGGGGGCACCTGGAGGGCGTGGGCGGCCTGCTCCAGGCGGCTGTCCAGGTCCCAGATCCCCTTGGTGTCCATATCGGTCTGCAGCCGGTCGTACTCCTGGGAGAGCTTCTCCGCATCCTCCCCCTCGGCCTCGCCCATGATCGTCATGACCTCGTAGTACCGGGCCTCGATCGCGCGCAGGCCGGAGACCGCCTCGTCGATGTTCTCGCCCACCGTCTTGGACTCGTCGAGCGGCGGCTCCTGCTGGAGGTAGCCGATGGTCAGTCCCTGGATGGGCCGCGCCATGCCCTCGATGTCCGTGTCCTCGCCGGCGAGGATGCGCAGCAGCGTGCTCTTGCCCGCGCCGTTCGGCCCGATGAGCCCGATGTTGGCGCCCTCCAGGAAGGAGATGGAGATGCCCTTCAGGACCTCCCGCTGGTCGTAGAACTTCTTGAGGTCCTGGAGCTGGTAGATGATCTTCGCTTCGGCCATGGCTGTCTCCTCGGGCCCTCCTGGGGCCGTTGAGGCCGAACAGGATAGCGGCGGGAGGGCCGGTTCGCGCCCGGCCGGGGCGCCCTTTCCGGGCCCGGGCGGTATCCTCTCCCGCCCGAACTCGGGCCCCACGCCGGCCGCCGGCCGCCCCCTCCCCTGGGCCCACGTCCCCGCTGCGCTCCCCTCCAGGCTCCCTGCGCTCCCCCCGCGACCCGACCCATCCACCCCATGTCCAACTCGAGCACCGACACCAGCTTCCTCTCCACCCTCGGCATCGAGGAGGTCAACCAGGGCGCCTACGCCGGCGAGTGGCTGGAGTGCACTGGCGAGCTGCTGGAGTCCCGGTCGCCGGCCACCGGGGAGGTCATCGGGAAGGTCCGCATGGCGACGGCGGACGAGTACGAGCGCGTGGCAGCGGCGGCCCAGGAGGCCTTCCGGCGCTGGCGCACCGTGCCGGGCCCCAAGCGCGGGGAGATCGTTCGGCGCATGGGGAACGCCATGCGCGAGCACAAGGACGCCCTCGGGCGCCTGATCACCCTGGAGATGGGGAAGATCGTCCAGGAGGGCTGGGGTGAGGTGCAGGAGTGCATCGACATCGCCGACTTCGCCGTGGGCCTGTCCAGGCAGCTCTACGGGCTCACCATGCCCTCGGAGCGCCCGGGCCACGCCATGCGAGAGCAGTGGCACCCCCTGGGGACCGTGGGCGTCATGACGGCCTTCAACTTCCCCATGGCGGTGTGGGCGTGGAACTCCATGCTCGCCTTCACCTGCGGGGACGCCTGCATCTGGAAGCCCAGCCCCAAGACCCCGCTGACGGCCATCGGGCTCACCAACGTGGTGCGCCCCATCCTCGAGGAGGAGGGCTTCGGCGCGCTGTGCGGGCTCGTGGTCGGCGGCAACGACGACGTGGCCCAGACGCTCATCGACGACCCGCGGCTGCCGCTGGTGTCCTTCACTGGATCCACCGCCGTGGGCAAGCTCGTGGCCGGCCGCGTGGCGGGCCGCATGGGACGCCTCATCCTGGAGTGCGCGGGGAACAACGGGCTGATCGTCATGGACGACGCCGACCTCTCCATGGTCCTGCCCGCCACGCTCTTCGGCGCCGTGGGCACCGCCGGTCAGCGCTGCACCTCCACCCGCCGGCTGCTCGTGCACGAGAGCCTGATGGAGGAGGTCACCGAGCGCCTGGTGCGGGCCTACGACGACATCGTCATCGGGGATCCCATGGACGAGGGGACCCTGTGCGGCCCGCTGATCGACGAGCAGGCCGTGGCCAACATGGAGGCGGCCATCGCGTCCTGCCAGGCCGAGGGCGGCACGCTGCTCCGGGGCGGCGGGCGCGCCTCCATGGAGGGCGATCTCGCGGGGGGGCACTTCGTGGTCCCGGCGATCATGACCGCCAGGAACGACTACGAGACGGTGCAGCACGAGACCTTCGCGCCGATCCTGTACCTCATCCCGATCAAGGACCTCGACGAGGCCATCGAGCTGCACAACGGCGTGCCCCAGGGCCTCTCCAGCGCCATCTTCACCGCCGACGTGAAGAAGGCGGAGCGGTTCATCTCCGCCGCCGGCTCCGACTGCGGGATCGCCAACGTGAACATCGGGACCTCCGGGGCCGAGATCGGCGGCGCCTTCGGCGGCGAGAAGGACACCGGCGGCGGCCGTGAGTCGGGCAGCGACGCCTGGAAGGCCTACATGCGCCGCCAGACCAACACGGTCAACTACTCCGACGACCTGCCCCTGGCGCAGGGGATCCAGTTCGGCTGAGCCGAGGGGGATCCAGTTCGGCCCGGCCGGCGCGGCTCAGCTCCGCTGAGCCGGCTCCATCTCGGCGAGCTTGTCCGCCACCGCCACGCCGACGCACCGCGACCCCAGCGGCGTGTGGTGCAGGAAGTCGTAGTAGTGGTCGAGGTCCGAGGGCACCCGTGAGCGCAGGTCCAGCTGGGCCACGCCCTCGGCGTCGGCCACCTCGGCGGCCACCGCGTCCACCTGCTCCATCAGCTGACGGACCAGGGGGATGGAGTAGTACGCCTCCGGCTCCTGCTTGTAGGGGCGCCCCTGCCCGAAGTTCCAGAGCTGGCGCTCCTGCTCCGGGGTCAGGTCGGCGTCGAGCCAGGGCTGCCGGGCGATGAGGACCTGGTCGGCGTGCTGGAGGCAGGTGCGGATGAGGGCGGTGAGGTGGGTCCGGAACCCCTCCAGCATGGGGCTGGGATCGGGCGCGTGGTCGAGGACGACCTCCGCGCGCGCCCGCATCTCGCGGTGCTTCACGCGGGCGGCGCCCACCTTGCTGCGCCGGTCCACCGGCCGCAGGAGGCGGGTGCGGATCCGGCGGCCGATGCGGTAGAGGGCGCTGCCCGTGGGGGTCCAGCGGAAGCCGCCCGCCGGGTGCTCCGAGCAGTAGAGGTGGAGCACCGCGGGGGTCTCGTCGATCTGGGGCGGCGTCTTCTTCTCGAACCAGTCCACGAGGTCGCTGGCGCCGACCATGAGGACGACCACGTCCAGGGAGCGCATGCGGTGCAGCATCCGCTTGAGGAGGCGGTCGATCGTCCGGCAGGGGATCAGGGAGCAGGCGACGTTCCCGACGTGGGCGAGGCGCCGGCGGCCCGCGGTCCCGTTGAGGATGTCCTGGGCCACGGCCGGCCAGGTGTGGGGCTGGTCGAGCATGTAGCACTCGGCCGCGCTGCCGCCCGCGATGAGGACGCGGTAGAGGCGCTCCGGGTCCCTGGGGAACGGGCTGCCGCGCTCGCCGTCGGCGTTGGCCGTCCGGTGGACCACCGGGGGCAGCCGCGGGAACGCCGCGGGGTCGAGGGTGTACTCGGCTCTCGAGTGGGGCGCGTGCACGAACCAGGCGTCCCGCCTGCGCAGCACCGCCCGCGCCACGAGCTCCGCCACCACGGCGGCGAGGAGGGCCGCGACCGCGATCAGCGCGATGTCCTGGATCATCGTCGGCGCTTGGAGGGCAGGGGGAGGCGGGCGAGAAGCGGGGCGGTGTCCACGTGGGGGTCGCGCGCGAAAGCATACGCCAGGGACAGGGCGCCGAAGAGGGCGGTGTAGGCCAGCCCGGCGGCGATGAGCGCGGGGAACGTCTCGAGGTCGACCGCCCGGCTGGCGGCGAGCAGGGCGCCGGCGGACACCAGGGCCACGGCCACGGGCCGGCCGAAGGCGTAGCCGATCCAGCGCCCGGTGGGGACCTCCAGGGTCCGGCAGGCGAGGTGCCCGAGCACCACGGCGAAGACGACGTTGGGGATCGCCGTCCCGAGGGCCACGCCGACGAGCCCATAGGGTCCGACGAGCAGCAGGCTGAGGACCAGGTTGCCGAGGCCCATGGCCAGGAGCCCGAAGCCGGGACCCCGGGCCTGGCCGAGCCCCATCAGGGCGGGCAGGGCCACGCCCCGGATGGGCAGGAAGAAGAAGAAGGAGAGCATCAGCACCTGCATCAGGCGCCCGGACTCCGGGTCGTAGCCCTCCCCGATCCAGGCGCTCAGGAAGTTCGGCCCGAGCACCATGAGGAAGCCGCCGATGAGCAGCACGAGGGTGGCCGCGACCTTGGACCACTTCATGAAGGCGTCCTTCACGGGCGCCACGTCGCCCTTGCTCCGTGCCGAGGCGGCCAGGGGCATGAGGACCATCCCGATGGCGAGGAGGATGTTGATGAAGGGGTCGAAGATCTTGTTGCCGATGCCGTAGACGGCGGCGGCCTCCGGCTCGGCGTGCACGCCGATGACCACCGCGTCGATGCGGAAGGCCAGCATGGCGCCCATGTTCATCAGGAAGGCGAACACGCTGAAGGACAGCAGCCCCCTGGCCTCCGACCACTGGATGGCCCGGGGACTCAGGCGAACCCCGGGGTGGCGACGGCGGGACACCGCCATGGCCACCGCGAACTCGAGGACGGCGACGCCCACCTGGACCCAGGCCAGGACGAGGAGGTCGGCGCGCCAGGTGAGCGCCGCCACGGTGACGCCCAGCTTCGCGAAGAGCCCCATGGCCTTGATCAGGTTCCGCGCCACGAAGTCCTGGTGAGCGTCGAAGAGGGCGTAGGGGAGCGCCAGGGCGAAGCCGGCGGAGGCGTTGGCCAGGATCACGAGGATCGCGAGCCGCGCGTCGCGGATGGACGCCTCCGAGAGGCCGCTCCAGCTCTCGCCGCTGAGGAGCAGGGCGGTGAAGCCGCCGTAGAGGGCGGCGCCGATGGCGGCGGCCACCAGCCCCAGGGCGAGGGTCATGCTGAACGCGGTGCCGGCGGCGCGGCTCGCGGCGTCCGGATCGTCCCCGTGGATCGACGCGCTCACGGCCCGGACCGTGGCCATGGGCAGGCCCAGGGCGAGGAGCTGCAGGGGGGCCGCGGTGGAGACGATCACCTCCCAGATCCCGAAGGCCTCGGTCCCCAGGGCGCCGAAGGTGAACGGCGTGAGCACCATGAAGACCGCGATCTGGATCGCGTTCAGGGTCCAGTTGGAGCTGACGCTGCGGAGCACGGGTCGGTGGCGGCGAGGGGGCAGGGGGGGCCGCCCGGGGAGGCGAGCGGCGCGTTCGGGAAGAGCCGGGCCCTGGCGGGCGGCGCGGCGGTTGGCGCTGGGTGGATTGGCGCTGGGTCGGTCGGAGCCGGATGGGTCGGGGCCTCGTGCGTCGGGGACGGCGCGGCAGCCGGGGGTGCCAGCCAGCCCCTCCCGCCGTCGGGTCAGGGCCGCAGGAGGGCGGCGACCTGGTCGTCGGCGGCGAGGATCCAGTCCACCGCAACTCTATAGCCTCGCCCGTTGAGGTGGATGGCATCTCGCGAGGTGGCCTCGGCCAGCCGCCCCGTCCTGGGATCGACGAGGGGCGCCCGGGCCGTGGAGGCGAAGGACACGCCGTCGCGGGCGGCCGCCAGGGCCTCGAGGGCCCGGTTCGTGGCGAGGAGGCGCTCGGCCATGGGGGGGTCCATCCGCCGCTCCGGGAGGATCCCGAGCAGGACCACCCGCGGGGCACCGGGCGCCGCGGCCGCGGCGTCCAGGAGGGCGCCGACCCTCGTGGCGAGGAGCGCGGGGGCGAGGCGGTGGCGGCGGAAGTCCACGCTGCCGGCGTAGAGCACGACGGCGCGGCACCGGGTGGCCCGGAGGGTCTCGTCGAACCGCTCCTCGAGGCCCGCCAGGTCCTCGTCGCCGATCCCACGGTTGACGGTCCGCGCGCCCGGGAACGCCGCGGCCAGGTCGAGGTACTCGATGGTGGAGGAGCCGATGAAGAGCACCCCGTCCCGGGGGCCGGGGTCGGCCTCGAACGCCGCCAGGCGCTCGGCGCGGTGTTCCTGGCGGACGGCCTCGGCGAGCTCGGCGGGGGAGGACACCAGGGTCCTGAGCCGCCACCCGCCCGGCACGAGGTCCGCCAGGGCCAGGGGGACGTAGAGCGCCGCGGCCAGGAGGGCCGCGGCGGCGAGGCGCCTTGTGGGGACGGGCAGCACGGGGGTG
>JASFWR010000210.1:0-6574 GCA_050049155.1 Planctomycetota bacterium
CAGCGTGCCGCGGCGGAGATCTCCATCGCCTCCGGCCTCTCCAACGTCCGCGACCTGTCCCTGGCGGACCGCGACGACGAGGCCCTGGCGGTGCTCGACACCCTCGAGGAGCGGTTCCCTGGGGAGCCGCTCGTGGACGCCTGGCGACGCCGCACCCGGCGGAAGCAGGCGGACCGCTGGTACGAGGTGGCGCGCGAGGCCCTGGCCGCCAGCAGCTTCGAGGCCGCGCGGGTCGCGTACGAGCGTGCCCTGAGCTACGAGCCGGACCACGACCTCGCGCCGGCGGGGCTGGCCCGCGTCACGCTGCTCGAGGCCTACCGCGCGGAGATGGCGGAGGGCTACTACTACAACGGCGTCCGCGACCTGACGGAGCAGCGGCTGTCCGAGTCCGAGAACAGCTTCGAGAAGTCGAGGCGCTACGACGCCGAGGCCGAGCGGACCCGCCGGCGCATCACGGAGGTGCGTCGGGAGCGGGCGGTGGGCCGCGTCGAGTACGCGGAGCAGCTGGTGGCCGACCGCCGGTACGCCGCGGCCCGGGCCGAGTACGCGGAGGCGAAGCGCCTGGCGCCGGACTCCGAGGAGATCGCTGCGGCCCTGGAGGCGATGCAGATCGAGTCGGAGGTGGCGGCGCTGCTCAGCGAGGCGGAGTCGTTCGTCCTCCGCTCCGAGTTCGAGGAGGCCGCGATGCTCATCGACGAGGCCGCCGAGCGCACCACGCTCCAGAAGGACCTGGTGGAGTCGACCCGCGCGCGGATCGGGTCCACCCAGGTGGAGCTGCAGTACCAGCGCGCCCTCGACCTGGAGCACGACTTCCTGTTCGAGCAGGCCATCGCCATGTACACCGCGGTCCTGGAGGGCCGCGAGTACTACGAGGACGCGCGCGCCCGGCTCGACACCCTCGAGAGCTACGTCTCCGAGGCCGCGCGGCTGTACGCCGAGGCGGAGGCCGCCAGCGACCCCGCCATCCAGCTGGCGAAGCTGCGCGAGATCGAGGTCTTCTGGCCCGAGTACCGGGACATCCTCGATCGGATCAGCGCCCTCGAGGGCGCGGTCAGCGGCTCCGAGGTCAGCGGCTCCGAGAAGGAGTGACGAGCTCGAGGGCGGCCGCCAGGGCGTCCTCCACTCGGACCTCGCTCACCGGGCGCCTCGTCCAGGGAGCGCCCGGGACCCGGTGCACGGGAGAGGAGCCCCAGCGCGAGGAGCCCCCGCGCGGTCGGCCCGCGTCCGACCCACCCGCGTCCGACCCACCCGCGTCCGACCCACTCTGGGGCCAGGGACCCGTGCGGGCCGGATCCTCCGGACCGGCGAGCAGGACCACCGGGAGATTGACGGCTGCGGCCACGTGGGCCGGGCCGGAGTCGCCGGCCACGAGGCAGGACCCCCGGCGAGCCGCCGCGTCCAGGGTCGCCGCGAGGGTCCGAAGGCCGCGCTGGTCCACCAGGTGGGTGGCGCCCGGGAGATCACGCCGGAGCGCCTCGCCGGTGGACGCTTCTCCAGGACCGGTGAGGACGACCACTCGCACGTCCTGCTCCAGGAGGCGCGCCCCGAGCGCGCGGTAGGAGGCCTCGGGCCAGGTGCGCGGGTCGCCGGGCACGCCCGGGTGAAGCACCACCGTCGGCGCGGGGGCGGGGTCGCCCAGGAGCGCCTCGCCCTCGGCGCGCTCCGCTTCCGAGAGGTCCGGGTCCAGGCGCGCCTCCGGCTCGGCGCCGGTCAGGTGGCGCACCAGCCCGAGGGCGCGGTCCACCAGGTGGTGGGAGGTGGCGGCGGGTGCCAGCTCCGGGCGGAGGAGCCGGGCCGCCAGGGGCTCCTGCCAGTGGGCCGCGGCGAACGAGACCCGCCGGCAGGCGCGCGGTCCGCGGGAGGCGAGGGCCGAGGCCACGGCGCTCTTCCAGTTGCCCTGGGCGTCGACCACCAGGTCGGGAGCGAATCGCCGGGCCGCGGCCCGGAAGGACCACCAGGCGCCGAGGCCGCCCCGGCGATCGAAGGGCAGCACCGTCGCGAGCGGCGCCACGAGGGGGGCGAACTCCGGCTGGATCGCCCAGCCGAACCGGGCGGAGGGCCAGCGGGCGCGGAGCCCGTGGAGCAGCGGGAGCGCCTGCGCGATGTCCCCCAGGTGGGACAGCCGCACGATGAGGACGCGTTCGGGGGGGCTGGGGGGCGACATCGGCTCGGCACGAAGGTTGTTGTGCCCTCCCCCGGCATGTCAAGTCGGAGCGCGGAGCGGGCGGGAGCAGCCCATACAATGGGGCGGATGGTCAGGCGGATCTCCACCAAGTGGGTCCTGGCGGTGCTCGCCGTCGTGGTGCTCCCCTTCCTGGGGTTCGCCTGGTACGTGCACGACTTCGTGTCGGCGCGGTTCGCCGACGACGTGGTGCGGTACCACCTGCTGGGCCACGCGGCGGAGCTCTCCGACCGGCTCGACCGGATCATCGACGAGCGCCGTGAGGACGCGGCGCTGCTCGCC
The DNA here is from genome assembly GCA_050049155.1 of Planctomycetota bacterium. Lineage (GTDB taxonomy): Bacteria > Planctomycetota > UBA1135 > UBA1135 > Saltatorellus. The sequence goes on from JASFWR010000210.1 coordinate 2,465, forward strand.
GCGGCGCCGACGCTGGCCGCTGCCCTCGAGGGGGAGGCGGCCGCAGGTGGGGCGGCGCGCGGGTCCACCGTGTCCCTGCTCGACGAGCTCGTCGCCCAGGACGGGGCCGCGGAGTACGTGGTGGTGCTCGACGCCGCCGGGGAGGTGGTCGCGACCAACTCCCGGGCCGCGGACGGCGCGCCGCTGCCCCCGAGGGCGGCGGAGCGGCTCGGGCGCTACCCGTGGGCGGCGCAGCCCTGGTTCGCCCGGGTCCTGGGGGGCGCGCGGGTCCAGCTGGACCAGGACCGCTTCGAGGTGGCCGACGGGGGCGACGCGGCGACGGCGCCGGAGCGCGCGCGGCACTTCGGCTTCGTGGAGCCGATCCGCGGCGCCGGCGCGGCCGCGCCGCTCGGGGCCGTGGTCACGCTCGTGCCCTGGTCGGTCGTCCAGGGCGAGATCGAGAGCTACGGGGTGCGCCGGGCGGACGGGGTCACCAGCGGGGCCGCCTCGGCGGAGATCTACGACTCCAGCTACGCGTGGCTGTGGGCGGACGACGCGGACACCATCCTCGCCCACCCGGACCGGAGCCTCTACGGCGAGCGCGTCTCCGGGCCGAGGGTCGCGCTCCCCGGGATGGGGGAGGCCGTCCGCTCGTCCAAGGGCGCGGGGATGTACCCGGACTACGAGTTCCTCGGCGTCCGGAAGAAGGCGGCCTTCAAGCGCGGCCGCCGCGCCGACCAGGACCCGCCCGGCTTCGGGTGGGTGGTCGGGGTGGGGGTCGACTACCCCGACATCTACGGGCCCGTGGAGGAGATCACCGCGACCATCGCCAAGGCGAGCGCGATCGTGCTCCTGCTGGCGGTCCTGGTCACGGTCTTCGTTGCGCGCCGCACCACCCGGCCCGTGCAGGAGCTCGAGGCCTTCACCCGGCGTGTGGCCAGCGGCGACCTGGACGCCCAGGTGGCGGTCCACGGGCACGACGAGCTCGCGGACCTCGCCCGCTCCTTCAACCGCATGACCCGGGAGCTGAAGGAGAAGCGTGAGCAGCTGGTGCAGGCGGAGAAGGACGCCGCCTGGCGCGAGATGGCGCGGCAGGTCGCGCACGAGATCAAGAACCCGCTCACCCCGATCCAGCTGTCGGCGTCCCTGCTGAAGCGGGCCCACGAGGAGGGGTCCCCCGAGTTCCCCGCGATCCTCGAGCGGACCATCGACGTGGTGCAGCGGCAGGTGGGGAACATGCGCGAGATCGCCCGGGACTTCTACAGCTTCGCCGGGCAGCACCGCGACCCCGTCCCCGTGGACGCGGGCCGGACCCTGATGGAGGTCTTCGACCTGAACGAGCCCTGGGCCGAGGCGGAGGGCGTGCGCTTCGAGAAGGGCGGCGGGCTCGGGGACGGGCTCGAGGTGATGGCCGACCCGGACGAGCTGCAGCGCGCCCTGGTCAACCTGGTCAGCAACGCCATCGAGGCGTCCGGCGAGGGGGGCGGCGAGATCCGCGGCGACGTCCGACTCGAGGGTGGGATGGTGCGCATCACCGTGGAGGACACCGGCCGCGGGATCGGCGAGGAGGCCGCGGCCAAGCTGTTCGAGCCCTACTTCACGACCCGCTCCAGCGGGACGGGCCTCGGGCTCGCGATCGTCCGGCGGGTGGTCGAGGACCTCGGCGGCTCGGTCTCCGTCACGGACCGCACCGACGGCCCGGGCGCGCGGGCGTCGATCCTCCTGCCTCATCACGGGAGCGGCGGCGCGGTCGGCTCCTGAGACCGAGTCCTGAGCCCGGACCATGGGATCGGGTCCTGGCCGAGGGGCGGCCAGCTCCTCCGGCGGCGTGCACGGTCTCCGCGCGCGCCCCGCGCACTCTCTCTCGCCGCGGGCGTTCTTCCGGCCCCCCTGCCGGGTAGTCTCTCAGGGCGCCACCTCCCATGTCCTTCGACTCCGGCACGTTCTGGGTCCTCTTCGGGCTCTCTTGGATCCTCTGGTGGAGGCTCCCGTTCTCGTGGGCGAAGACGGCCGCGCTCGGCTCCAGCCTCGTCTTCTACGCGTGGTGGAGCCCGTACTACCTGCCGCTGATCGTCATCTCGGCGGTGGTGGACTACTTCGCGGGAGGGCGGATCCACGCCTCGCAGGACCAGGGCGCGCGCACCAGGTGGCTCCTGGTGAGCCTGTGCACCAACCTCGGCCTGCTCGGGTACTTCAAGTACGGGCACTTCGCCCTCGAGAACCTGGACGCCATCGCCGGGGCGCTCGGCGTCGAGGGGGTGAACACGGCCATCCCCTGGGTGGTGCCCGTCGGGATCAGCTTCTACACGTTCCAGACGCTCAGCTACTCGATCGACATCTACCGGGGGCGGCTGGTGCCCGCGGGGTCCTTCCGCGACTTCTTCCTCTTCGTCGCGTTCTTCCCCCAGCTGGTGGCGGGTCCGATCGTGCGGGCCCAGGAGCTGCTCCCGCAGTTCCGTCGCCGGCAGTGGCCCTCGCCCTGGCGGATCCAGAACGGCCTCTACCTCATCGTCTGGGGGCTCTTCACGAAGATCGTCGTGGCCGACAACCTGGCGCCCGAGATCGACCGGATCTTCGCCATGATCCCGTCGGGGCAGGCGACGCCCGCGCACGTCTGGCTGTCGCTCGTCTACCTGGGCTGCATGGTCTTCGCGGACTTCGCCGGGTACTCCTGCCTCGCCATCGGGCTGGCCTGCCTGCTGGGCATGCGCTTCCCGCGCAACTTCCTCTACCCCTACATCTCCCGTGGCCCGCAGGAGCTGTGGGTCCGCTGGCACATGACCCTGTCCAGCTGGCTCAGGGACTACGTCTACATGCCCCTGTGGGGCAAGAAGCGGGGCGAGGGGCGGCAGTACACCGCGATGCTCACCACCATGGTCCTCGCGGGCGTCTGGCACGGAGCCGCCTGGACCTTCGTGATGTTCGGGCTCTACCACGGCATCGGCGTGGTCGTGAACCGGTTCTGGGTGAACAAGTTCAGCGGGGGCCGCCGCGCGCGCGGCTGGCCCTTCGACCGGCCGCGAGGCGCCGCGGCCATCAGCAAGCGGGTGGGGATCATCCTGCTGATGAACGTCTTCATGCAGTCGAACTGGGTCTTCTTCCGGGCCCCCGACGTGGCGTCGGTCTTCGAGGTCTGGCGGATCGCCTACGTGGTCCCCTTCCAGCAGGGGATGGGCTGGGAGGTGTTCACCGAGGCCCGGCACCTCGTCCTCGTGCTGCCGATCGTGCTCATGCACGTGACCCAGCTGCTCCGCGAGTGGTTCGCGTGGCGTGAGCGCCCCTGGCACCGCGTCCTCGCGGCCTCGGTGATGATCGTGGCCCTCGTCGTCGTGCGACGCACGGACACGGCCGACTTCTTCTACTTCCAGTTCTGAGGCGGCGAGCGATGGATCAGCAGACCTGGAGCGGCCTCGACCCGGAGGGCACCGTCGCGCGCGTGCGCCGCGCGCAGTCGTGGGGGCCCCTGCTCTGCACGGTGGCGCTGGCCATCGCGGGCCTCGCGGGCTGGCAGGCCTTCGCGTCCTCCCGGATCCCCGAGCCGATGATGCACCCGAACCGCTTCGACGGCGTCATCTACTGGGCGGGGCCCGACGTGGGGCCCTTCTACGCGAAGCAGGACGTGGCCACCGCCGACCTCCTCTTCGTCGGCGACAGCCGGGTGTACGACGACACGGACCTCGACGTGGTCCGTCGCGCGGGGGAGGACAGCGTCGGGCTGGTCTGGGGCCCCAACGCGGACCTCTCGGTGCTCCTCCCGGCGGTCAGGGACCTGCCCGCGACCCGCATGGTCGTGGCGCTCTCCCCGTCGACCCTGGGGGCCAAGACCAATCCCGTCATGCGGGCCTCCCTGGTCACGCCGCCGCCGGTGTTCGAGCCCCTCTCCCTGGAGAGCGCCCTCGGGCTCTGGGTGGAGGACGAGCGGGCGCGGCTGATCGGCGAGGGCTACCCGCCGTTCATCGTGGACACGCACCTGTCGAGCTTCCGCAAGGTGCTCCGGGAGACGACCCGGCGCAGCGAGGGCGGCACGAAGCAGGTGGACCGCATCGTGCGGGAGCGCCTCAACTACTTCCGGAGCGAGCACGTCCGGACGCTGGCGACCCGGCGCTGGCACCGCGAGTGGTTCGAGGTCCC
>JASFWR010000014.1:0-19330 GCA_050049155.1 Planctomycetota bacterium
GCGGGTGGTCCTCGCCATGGTGGGGGAGGGCGCCCGGGCCTTCGAGGACGGCGTCGTGGCCTCCGCCGCCGAGTTCGACCTCGCCACCGTCTTCGGGACGGGCTTCGCGCCCTTCCGGGGCGGCCTGCTGAAGTACGTGGACTCCGTGGGGGCCGACAACATCTGCGAGCGGATGGACGCCCACCGGGCCATGGCGGACGTGGCCGAGCGGGGCGAGGCGGCCCAGCGCTTCGACGCCGCGCCGATCCTCCGGGAGCTGGCCGCGAGCGGCGGCACCTTCCACGGGTCGACCCCGGGTCAGGGCTGATCCGCCGCGGTCGTTAGGCTGGCGGGATGATCCCCGCCGCCTTCCAGCTCCTCCTCCTGGCGCCGCCGCTCCTGCAGGCGGCGCCCCCCACGGACTCGGCGCCTGCCGCCGGCGGCGCCGAGACGGGCTCGCGCCCGAACATCGTCCTCGTGATGGCCGATGACATGGGGTTCACGGACATCGGCTGCTACGGCGGTGAGATCCGGACGCCGACCCTCGACCGGCTCGCCGCGGGCGGCGTCCGGATGAGCCAGTTCTACAACACGTCCCGGTGCTGCCCGACGAGGGCGGCGCTGCTCACCGGGCTCTACTCGCACCAGGCCGGGATCGGGCTCATGACGTCGGACCGGGGGACGGACGCGTACCGCGGCGACCTCAACCGCTCGTGCGTGACCCTCGCCGAGGCCCTCCGCCCGGGCGGGTACCGCACCTACATGTCCGGGAAGTGGCACGTGACCAAGCACGTCACCGCGGACGGGCTGAAGCACAACTGGCCGCTGCAGCGCGGCTTCGACCGCTTCTACGGCACGATCACGGGCGCGGGCAGCTTCTACGACCCGACCACGCTCTGCCGCGGGAACACCTTCATCACCCCGGAGAACGACCCGGAGTACCAGCCGGAGCGCTTCTACTACAGCGACGCCATCAGCGACAACGCCCGCCGCTTCGTGGAGGAGCACCTGGAGGGGGAGCACTCGGACGCGCCCTTCTTCCTCTACGTGGCCTACACCTCGGCCCACTGGCCGATGCACGCCCCCGAGGACGAGATCGCCGCCTACGAGGGCGCGTACGACGGGGGCTTCGAGCCCGTCGCGGCCGCGCGGGCGGAGCGCGCGGTCGAGCTGGGCCTCCTCGACGAGCGCTGGCGGCAGGCGCCCCTCGCGCGTGACTGGAGCAAGGTCAAGCACCGGGCCTGGGACGCGCGGAACATGGAGTGCTACGCGGCCATGGTCACCCGCATGGACCGCGGCATCGCCGACCTCGTGGAGACGCTGGAGGCGCGGGGGGAGCTGGAGAACACCCTGTTCGTCTACCTCCAGGACAACGGCGGCTGCGCGGAGGGGATGGGGCGCGCCTCGAACGCGCGCAAGCTGGAGGGGGTCCGCCACGAGCCCCTCGGGCGGGACGGGCTGCAGATGCAGATCTGGCCCCCGATGCAGACCCGGGACGGCCGCGCGGTCCGCACGGGCCCCGACGTCATGGCCGGCCCCGAGGACAGCTACATCGCCTACGGCCCCGGCTGGGCCAGCGTCTCCAACGCCCCCTTCCGCGGCTTCAAGCACGACGGCCTGGAGGGGGGGATCAGCACGCCGTTCATCGTCCACTGGCCCGCCGGGCTGGGGGCGGACCGCGCCGGCGCCATCGAGCACCGGCCCGCCCACCTGATCGACGTCATGCCCACCTTCCTGGCCGCGGCGGGCGCCGTGTACCCGCAGGAGCGCGGGGGCGAGGCGATCCAGCCGGCCGAGGGCGTGGACCTCCTGCCGGTGCTCCGGGGCGCCGACGCCGGCGCGCGGGGGCCGCTGTTCTTCGAGCACCACGGGAACCTCGCCATGCGCGACGGGCGCTGGAAGATCGTGTCCGCCTATCGCACGGAGGCGCCGGTGCGCTGGCAGCTCTACGACATGTGGGCGGACCGCACGGAGCTGCGGGACCTCGCGGCGGAGCAGCCGGAGCGCGTGGCGCGCATGGCGTCCAGCTGGCAGCGGTGGGCGGACCGGGTCGGCGTCCGCCGGTGGCCCTACTGACGCCCTAGAAGAGGAAGAGCACGCCCTCGAGGGCGCGCAGGTCGGCGTAGAGCCGGATCACGGCCGGAGCGTCGGGGCAGAGGGGCTCCACGGTCACGGACTCGTGGCGTCCGCCGGCGGCGGTCCGCACGCTCGTCGAGGGCGCCTCGTCGAGGCCGAGTCCCGCCCGCACGCACTCCGCGACCCGCGCGGGGAGCCCCGTCCCCGTGGCGCCGATCACCTTGAACGTGAAGGGGCAGGGGAAGTCGTGGCGCGACTCCAGGAGCTCGACGGTCGGGGGCTGCGGGTCCATGCCCCCATTGTGGGTGACGACGCCCGCGGTTCGAGGGGGCGTCCCGGACTTCACGCCCGCGGGGTCACTCCCCGAGCAGGCCGGGGATCCGCGCGACCAGGTCGCGCTTGCCGTCGTCGGAGATCGGGTCGTTGCCCAGGTAGACGTCGAAGAGCGCCCACGCCAGGTCCTGGGACTTGAGGTCCGGCTTGCGCTCGCCGTTCACGACGGTGCAGAGGGTGCCGTCCGCGTGCCAGGTGAAGCGCAGCTCGTTGCCCTCCTTCAGCTCGTCCAGGGAGAAGAACTTGCGGAAGGTGTTGAGGTCCTCGAGCTTCGACTCCTTGGTGCCCTCGGCGGCCTTGCGCCGGGCGAGGATCCGCGGCTCGAGGGACTCCTCGAAGGCCTCGACCACGTCCTCGGCGTCCACGTCCCGGCAGAAGCGCATGCGCAGCTCCTTCGTCGCCGTGGGCTGGAGGAGCGCCTTGTAGAGGTCGGCGTCCTTGCCGAGCGCCTTGGCGGACTTGCCCTTCCAGGGGGCGAGGTCCTTCTTCACGTAGGCGGCGTCGGCGTAGACCACGTAGGAGTAGACGTTGACCTTGAAGATCGTCTTCTCGCGGATCGCGAGGCCGAGCAGCGCGAGGTCCGCGGGCTTGGCGTCCTTCTTCTCGGCCGCCGCCTTGCTCAGGGTCGACTTGACCGTTACCGGGTAGGTGTGCTCGCTCTCGGGCTCCTCCGCGGTGGCGACGTCCTGGATCGGCGCCGGCTGGGCGGGGCCGAGGAGCGCCGCGGCGGGGGAGGCGGTGAGAGGGAGGAGGAGGGTCGCGGTGAGGATCATGGCGGTGCGGGCGGCGGTGGTGCGGGGGAGGGGGGGTGGTCAGGCGACGCCTTCGCTGGTCCGCGGGGCGTCCTCGCGGCGCTGGTGGGTGCGCCACTTGTTGGGGCTCTCGTCGGTCTCGCGCTTGAAGGCGCGGTAGAAGGTCGAGAGGTCCTCGAAGCCGCACTCGAAGGCGACCGAGAGGACGGTGCGGTTGGTGGACTCGAGGAGCTTCTTCGCGTGATCGATCCGGAGCTTGCGCACGTGGGCGAGCCAGGAGGTGCCGGTCACCTCGCGGAAGAGCTGGGTGAAGCGCCGGCGGGAGAGCCCGAGGGTCGAGGCCGCGGCGTCCAGGTTGGTCGCCTCGAAGAAGTTCTCCGAGAGGTCCTCCACGTAGCTCCGCATCCGCTCGACGCTGTCCGCCCCGCGGATGGTGCGCTGCGTCGCCGTGGCGCCCGCGGGCTCGGCCTCGCCGGAGCGGGTGAGGTCGGCGATGAGGCGCAGGGCCAGCGCGATCATCTGCGCGCCGGTGGTGGGGGTGTCGAGGGTCTGCTCGAAGAGCAGGCGCCGCATGCTGCGCTCCACCTTCTCGGCCGTGTGGGGGTCCAGGTGCACGACGCCCGTGGAGAGCACGGCCGTGTCGAAGCAGGCCAGCTCCAGCACGCGCGAGCGGATGCTCACGACGTACAGCGAGAGCGGCTCCGACTCGGAGTCGCAGATCTCGTGGGAGTGCCCGGCAGGGATCACGAGCGCGTCCCCGCGGCGGCATTCGGTCGCATCCGGGCCGCGGCGCAGGGAGCCCACGCCGTCGTGGACGAGCACGATCTTCAGGAAGTCGTGGGCCGCGGGCGGCATCCGCCAACCTGCGGCGTGGTGACTCTCGAAGACGTCGACCCCCCAGTCGGGGAAGACGTGTTCGACGGGCTGGACGGTGGGCTGGGTGGAGCGGGGTCGAATCGGCATGACGGCGCGACTCTAACACTTGTTTGAAAATCGGTCGCAGGACGGGCATCGGGCCGGGCAACGAGCTCCGGCGTCCGCCCCGGGGCGCGTGTGGACAACCGGGGCGCGGCCGCAGGATGGGCGCGCCCGACCCTCCTCGAATCCGGCCTCGCGGAGTCGTGGGGCCGGGTTCGCCGACGGGGCGGGACTGGGGCGTCGGCGGCCGGATTGGGGATAGCTGGTGGAGTATTGGGGTGAGATTGGAGCGAAGATGGCGAATCGAGCCCCCTTGCGGCCGAGGCGGTTCGGAGTTGGGATTGAGGTCCGAGCCCTCACCCATGTCCTCCTCCTCCCACTTCCTCGGCACCCACGGCGCGACCCTCGACGCCGAGGGGCGGATCCAGCTCCCTGCGCCCCTGCGCGACGAGCTCGACCTCCGCCGGACGGAGTTCCGCTTCGTGGCGACCCTGGAGGGCGACGGGAGCCTCTGCCTCCGGGACCGATCGGACTGGGACCGCTGGGCGAAGGGCCTCGTGGAGCGCGCCTCCGGCGACCGCGAGGGGCGGGCGACCCTCCTCACGATCGCCGCCCACAGCGCGCCGGTGAAGTGCGATCGGCAGGGCCGGGTCCGGGTGCCCGACGCGCTCCTCGAGCTCGTGGGCCTCGACCGGCGTGATCCCGCGGCCCGGGAGGTCGTGGTGGTGGGCGGCTTCGAGGACATCCGCATCTGGAGCCCGGGGGACTGGGGCCGCTTCGCGGACCGTGCCCGCGCGGAGCTGGGGGCCGGCCTCGACCGGCTCCTGGGGGCCTCGGAGGCTCCCGCGGGCTGACCGGCGGGCGGGTTCTCAACCCAGGACACGGGCCGGGGCCAGGGCTCAGGTGGGACCGTCGACGGGGTCGATGAACCTCTCGATGGACCCCCTCAAGCCGACCCACTTCCCGCGCCTCGCGGCGGCCGTGATGACGGCCCTCGCCTGGGCCCCCGCCCTCTCGGCGCAGACCGACCCCGCCCCGCTCGGCGCCGCCCCCGCGGCGCCGGACCTGGACGCGTCCCTCGTGGTCGTGAGCGCGGCGGAGGACGCGATCGCCCTGCTCGACCCGGACACGGGGGAGCGGCGCGCCTTCTTCCGGGTGGGCGTCGGGCCCACGGCGGCGGCGGTCTCCAGCGACGGGCGCACGGCGGTGGTCACCCACCGGGGCCGCGCGCTCTCGGGGAACTCGATCTGCGTCATCGACCTCCACGCGGCGTCGATCGTGCGGACCATCCCGCTGACGACCACCACCGTGCGGGCGGACGGGACCTCCGTGATCCGGAGCTACCACCGGCCGGACGACGTGCTCTTCTTCCCCGGCGAGGCGCGCGTCCTGGTGAGCTGCGCGTCCGAGGGGGCGCTGCTGCAGGTCGACCTCCTCCAGAAGAAGGTCATCGGCGTGGTCGAGCTCGGCGGCGTCGGCGCGGACGACATCGTGCTGGACCACGCGGGCAAGCACGCCTACGTCACCGACCGCGCCGCGGGCAAGGTGCACATCGTGCGCCTCGAGTCCATGACCGTCGCCCGCTCCCTGGACGCGGGTGGGGGGACGACCGGCATCGCGATCCACCCGACGCGGAACGAGGTCTGGGCCACCAACACGCACACGAACACCATCAGCATCATCGACTGCGACAAGCTCGAGGAGCGGCTCGAGTTCCCGTGCGGCGCGATGCCCGTGGACCTCGCCTTCACCCCGGACGGCAAGCACGCGCTCGTGGTGAACCACCAGGAGGGCAACGTGTCGATCATCGACTCCCGCTCCCTGCGAGTTCGAGCGCTGGTCAAGATCCCGCGGGTCTCCTCGGAGCAAGCGGCGGCGCGGCCCGTGGCCGAGCCGGTCGCCTTCGGCCGGAGCTCGCTGCCCACCGCCGTGGCCGTGGAACCCTCCGGGGACCGCGCCTGGATCACCGCCGAGCGCAGCGACCTCGTCCACGAGGTGGACCTCGCGAGCTGGAAGATCACCGCCACCCACCAGGGGCCGGGCGCGCCGGCCCACGTGACGTGGTCGGCGCTGACCCCTGAGGCGATCACCTCGCCCATCGTCCCGATCGCACCCTCCGAGAGCTCGGCCGGCGTGAGCACGGACCCCTGGGAGCGGAGCTTCCCGGGCGGCGGCCTGCCGGCGCCGCCGGCCGACATCGAACGCTAGGGGCGCGGGCGTCGCCGCGGCCGCTCCACGGCGCGGATGAGCCGCGCTCGTGCGGGCCCCTTTCCGGGGAGCGCTGTCCACGGCGCTCCGGGCCTTTGGTGCAATGGGCCGCCGGCGACAGGCCGCCCCGCCCCGCCGCCGCGACCGGCCCCATGATCCGCCCCTTCGAGCGCCCCTGCACGCCTCCGCTCTGGGCGCGGGGAGGGCAGGCCCAGACCCTGCTCGGCTTCCTGCTGCCCACGGCAGGCCCGGACCTCGCGACGGACGGCGCCACCCGGCACGAGGTGGAGGTCGGCGACGGCGACCGGGTCGTGGTGCTCGACGCGCCACCGCACCCCGCGTCCTCACCCGGCTCCCTCAGCTCCCACGGCGGCGCCCGTCCCCTCGACGGCGACGTGGTGCACCTGTTCCACGGCCTGACGGGCTCCAGCGAATCCAACTACGTCCGCCTCTGCGCCGAGGCGCTGCGCCGGGCCGGCGCGCGGGTGCTGGCGTTCAACCACCGGGGCCAGGGGCTGGGGGAGGGGCTCGCCCGCGGCCTCTACCACTCCGGCAGCGCGCCGGACCTGTGGGCGTCCATCGCCGCGGCGCGCGCGCGGTACCCGGCCGCCACGCACCTCGCCGTGGGCTTCTCCCTGTCCGGCAACGCCCTGCTCCTCGGCGCCGGCCGGGACTCCGGCCTCCCCGGCGCGCCGGACGCGCTGCTCGCCGTGAACCCGCCCGTGGACCTCTGCCGCTCCGTCGGGCGCATGGAGCGCGGAGTGAACCGGATCTACGACCGCAACTTCGTGCTCGGGGTGCGCAGGGCCGTGGCCCGACGGGTCGCCCGGGGGGAGCTCGCCGGAGCGCGGCGGGTGTCGCTGGCCTGGAACCTCCGGCGGACGGACCACGAGGTCACCGCGCCGCTCGCCGGGTTCGCCTCCGGCGCCGAGTACTACGCCCGCTGCTCGGCGGCGCCGTGGCTGGGCTCGGTCCGGCTGCCCGCGGTCATCCTGTCGGCGGCGGACGACCCGTTCATCGACCCGGGGATGATCGAGGAGGCCGCGGCGGGCACGTCGATCCAGGTCCACATGGAGCCCACCGGCGGGCACCTCGGCTACCTCGCCAGGGGAGGGGTGGACCCTCGCCCGCGGGGCATCGGGCGCGAGGGGAACGGCTTCCCGGGGCGGCGGTGGCTCGCGGCGGCGGTGCTCCACTACGTGAGCGAGCTCTCACGGGCGACGCCCATGCCGTGAACGGCCGCGGTCCCTCCGCGCCGCCCGAGCGGCACGATGGTGAACTCGCCGTTCGATCGGGGTCGGTAGATCCTCGCGGTGGAGCGCGGGTGGCGCGCAGGACCGCGGGAACAAATCGCGGACGTCCGCACTCCGGCGCCTGCGCCGGGCGAACATGGAGGCCATGGGCGAGCAGCACTTCGAGCGCACCGTCGCGTGCCCCTGCGCCGCGAGCGAGGCCTACGAGTGGCACCTGCGGCCCGGGGCGCTGCGCCGCCTCCTCCCGCCCTGGGACAGCGCGACGGTCGAGTCGGGCAGCGGCCCCGAGGAGCGCCTGGAGAAGGGCGCCCGCACGGTGCTCCGGGTCGGCGTCGGGCCCATCGGGCTCCGCTGGACGGCGGAGATCGCGGACGAGCAGCCCGACCGGACGTTCTTCGTGGACCGCCAGGTCTCCGGGCCCTTCCGGTCCTGGGTGCACCGCCACGAGGTGAGCGCGGACGGGCGCTCGGAGTCGACCCTGGCCGACCGCATCCGCTACGAGCTGCCCCTGGGCGTCCTCGGCCAGCTCGCGGGGGGCGCCCTGGTCCGGGGGAAGCTGGAGCGCATGTTCGCCTGGCGTCACCGCGTGTTCACCGGCGACCTCGCGGCCCACGGCGCCGCCCGGGCCGAGGGCTTCGAGGGGCGGACCATCGCCATCACCGGGGCCAGCGGCCTGGTGGGATCGAGCCTCGCGGCGTACCTGAGGACGGGCGGGCACCGGGTGCTCGAGCTCGTGCGCCGCGCGCCGGCGGCGCCCCACGAGGTGCGCTGGGACCCGGCGGCGGGAACCGTGGACACCGGCCCGCTGGAGGGCATCGACGCCCTGGTGCACCTGGCGGGGGAGTCGGTCTTCGGGCTGCGGTGGACGGCGGAGAAGAAGCGCCGGATCGCGGAGAGTCGGATCGTGGGCAGCCGCGCGGTGGTGGAGGCGCTCGGCCGGATGGAGCGTCCGCCGTCGGTGCTCGTGGCGGCGTCGGCCATCGGCTGGTACGGCGACCGGGGCGACGAGGAGCTGACCGAGGCCGCGGCGCCCGGGACGGGGTTCCTCGCCGAGACCTGCGCCGCCTGGGAGGCCGAGATCGACCGCGTACGACCGGAGGTCCGGGCCGTGAAGATGCGCCTCGGCGTGGTGCTCGACGCCGGCGGCGGGGCCCTCGCCAAGATGCGCCCCGCCTTCGCGCTCGGCCTCGGGGGTCGCCTCGGGTCGGGCCGCCAGTGGTTCCCGTGGGTCGCCCTGGACGACGTGCTCGGCGCCATGCACCTCGCCATGCACCGGCCCTCCCTGCGGGGCGCCGTGAACCTCGTGGCCCCGGGGCTCGTGCGCAACGCCGAGTTCACCCGGGCGCTCGGGCGCGCGCTCGGCCGTCCGACCGTCCTGCCCGTCCCGGGCCCGGCGGTGGAGCTGGCCCTGGGCCGGGAGCAGGCCAGGGAGATGCTGCTCTCCAGCGTCCGGGTGGTCCCCGCCGCCCTGCAGGCGGAGGGCTACGCGTTCCGTCACCCCGACGTCGGCCCCGCCCTCGGCCACGCCCTCGGGCGGCTCCGCTGAGCGCGGCGGCGGCTCGTCCGATCGTTCCGGGGGGGGGCCAGCGTTCCGGGAGGCCCAGCGTTCCGGGGGGGGATCGGCTCGCGGCGGGAGGACCGGCCCCCCGGGGCGCGGGTCTCGCCCCGCCCTCACGGCGAGACCGGGCTCCGCGTATGCTCCAGCCCCCTGCCCACCCCTTCCCCTCCCGACGGCACCGCCGTCGTGCATGCCATGAACCTCAGCCATCGACTCGTCGCCGGGCTCCTCCTGCCCTGCGCGATCCTCTCCGCCGCCACCGCCCTCGAGCTCGCCCCCTGGCAGGACGACTCCGACGTGGTGGACATGCGGATGCCCGAGCCCACCGAGATCCACCAGCGCATGCTGGAGGGCGTCGGCACCTGGAAGGGGACCATGTCGGCCCAGTACCCGGGCATGCCGCCCATGCAGAGCAAGGTGACGGAGACCGTGGAGGCCCTCGGCCCGTTCCACACGGTCACCGACTTCCACGCCCAGTTCATGGGCGTCCCGTACCACGGCCACGGGATCATGGGCTACGACGAGGCCAGCGGTGAGGCGTTCGGCACGTGGACCGACAACATGAGCCCGCACACCTCGTTCATGCGCGGCACGGTGGCGGTCGAGGGCGACACGACCACCATCGAGATGCGCTACGAAGCGCCCGGCCCGACCGGGGAGATGCTCCCGCACCGCAACGTCGGCGTGCACACCGGGGACCGGTACAGCATGACCTTCTACATGGGCGAGGGGGACGCGGAGGTCCGGACCATGACGCTGGAGCTCCAGCGCTCCGAGTGACGGCCGACCGGCCTCACGCCCCGAAGCGCTCTCGCAGGACCTGCGGGAGCGCTTCCGTCATGTCCGTGGGGCGCAGCGCCACGCCCGCGCGCGTCTCGGACCACCAGGCGGCCACGGCGTTGCCCACGTGCTGGGCGCAGACGGTCGCCTCCGCGGTGCCGAGGCCCTGGGCGATGAGGCCCGCGATCGTCCCCGCGAGCACGTCGCCCGCGCCAGCGACGGCGAGGCCGGGCTGGACCTCCGAGGCCACCCAGACCGTCCCGTCGGTGCAGGCCGTCACCGTCGGGGCGCCCTTGAGCAGGAGGGTGCCGCCGAGCCGTTCGGCCCACCGCGGCACCAGCCAGGTGCGCCGGTCCAGGTCGCCCTCGTCGAGGGCTGCGCCGCAGGCCGCGACCAGGCGCCGGAACTCCCCGAGATGCGGGGTCAGGACCCAGCGCGCGCGCTGCGCCGGATCGAAGCGCGTCGGGTCGAGCCTGGCGAGCGCGTTGAGCCCGTCGGCGTCCAGCACCACGGGCAGGGTGACGCGCTCCAGCACCTGACCCACCAGGGCCACCGTGGACGGGTCCTGGCCGAGGCCGGGCCCCACGAGCAGCGCGTCGGCCCGGGCGGCGCGGGACACGACCTCCTCGGCGGCCTCCTCGGCGACGCCGCCGCCCGCCGTCGTGGCGACCGCGACGGTCGCGGTCCCGGGCGACTGGGCGTCGATGGCGGCCTGGACCGCCGGCGTCGAGGCGCAGGTCACGTAGCCCGCGCCCGCCCTGCCGGCGGCGACGGAGGCGAGGGCGGCGGCGCCGGTGAACGCGTCGGAGCCGGCGAGCACGAGGACCCGCCCGGCGGAGTTCTTGTGGGCGTCCACCGCGCGGCGGGGGAGGAGCCCGGACACCAGGGCGTCCGTGGCGATCCGCGCGCTGCCCGGCTGGCCGAGGGCGCCTCGCGCGAGGTGGGGCGGGAGCCCGATGTCCGCGACCACGACCTCCCCGGCGTGCTCTCGCCCGGCGCCGAACAGCAGCCCCGGCTTCGGCGCCGCCATGGTGACGGTGAGGTCGGCCCGGACCGCGGCGTCGTCGGTGCGGGTCCCGAGGTCGCTGTCGATCCCGGTGGGGACGTCCACGGCGACGACCCGCCGGGCCTCGGCGCAGGCCAGGGCGAGCCCCCGGATCGGCTCCCGGAGGGCGCCCGTGACCCCGATGCCCAGGAGGGCGTCCACGGTCACGTCCGCCTCCCTCGCGAGGGGCGCGGCGTCGGCGTCGGCGCCCAGCACGCGCAGGTCGCAGCCGCCCTCGCGCTCCATGGTCCGGAGGAGCGCCAGGTTGCGCGCCGTCTCGGGGGTGGCGGCGCCGTCCGCCGCCGTGGTGACGACGGTCACGGCCAGCCCGCGCCCCGCGAGGATCCGCGCCATCGCGAGGCCGTCGCCGCCGTTGTTCCCGTGCCCGGCGAGCACGAGCGCCCGGGCGCCCCGCTCGAGGTCGAGGCGTCGGAGGAGCTCGGTCGCCGCGGCGCGCGAGGCGGTCTCCATCAGGGTGTGGCTCGGGAGGCCGAACTCCTCGATGGCCGCGCGGTCCGCGCGCCGCGTGGCCTCGGTCGAGAACACGGGGTGGGTCAGTTCGAGGCGCTCCATCCCACGAGCGTACCCGTCCGGGGGCCCGGGGCCACCCGGGGATGCGGGGCCGTTGTGGGATCCGCGGGCGGTGCTTACGGTCGGATCCATGAAGCGCTTCCTCCCCGCGCTCGGGCTGGCCCTCGCCTCCTCCGCCGGCGCCGACATCATCTGGACCGGCGCCGTCAGCGGCGACATCTTCGACGAGGCCAACTGGGACCTGTCGCAGTCCTCGGTGACCCTCATCGACCCCAACGTGACCATCGACGACGACGTGGTGATCCGGGACGCGCCGGCCGACGTGGTCATCACCGAGACCGGCGGCGGCCAGTTCCGCTTCCAGGTGAACGAGGGGCGCGCGGTGACCATCGACAACTCCCGCGTCGTGGCCGGGGGCAACGACGGCATCGGGTGCTTCCAGGGGAGCCAGGTGGGGATCACCATCGAGGTCAAGAACGGCGGCCAGCTGGAGCCGTACTTCGTGGTGAACCGGGTGCTCGTGAAGATCGACGCGACCAGCTCGGCGATCTTCGGCGGCCCCGGCGACCCCCTGAACATCTCCTCGGTGGACCTCGAGTACGGCAGCGTCCTCGCCTTCCTCGAGGAGGACCCGAACGAGTTCCTCAACGAGCACCTGAACTCCGTCACGGTGCAGGGCGTGCCCGGGGTGCCCGGGGGCAACCTCAACATCGTCTCCGACGGCGGGAACGGGACCATCGTGACCGTGATCCCGCAGACCATCGGCACCTCGTACTGCACGGCGAACCCGAACTCGACCGGCGTCCCGTCGGTGCTCATCGGCCTGGGTTCGGACCTGGTGGCGGACAACGACCTGACGCTGGAGTGCGGGAACATGCCCTCGGGCTCCTTCGCCTTCTTCCTGACCAGCCAGCTCCAGGGCTTCACCAGCAACCCCGGCGGGAGCGAGGGCAACCTCTGCCTCGGCGGCGCGATCGGCCGCTACGTGGGCCCGGGCCAGATCCAGCAGGCGGGCCCCGCGGGCACCGTCTCCCTGCTGCTCGACCTGACGCAGATCCCGTCGCCCACCGGCTTCGTCGCCGCCTCGGCGGGGGAGACCTGGAACTTCCAGACCTGGTTCCGCGACACCAGCGCCCAGGGGACGGCCGTCTCCAACTTCTCCGCCGGGCTCGAGGTCTCCCTGCAGTGACGCGCCCCGCCCGCGCGCGGCGGCGTCAGAACATGGAGGGCGTCTCGCCCGCCGTGGCGTACCGCGCCACGTAGTTCTTCACCCGGACCTTCCGGGCGGTGTTGTCGCTGGTCATGTAGCGCACCTTGCCGAAGATCTCGCGCTCCGGGCCCCACGCGCGGTCGTAGCGGCCGAGCACCCACATGATCCCGCCCCACGAGTTGGGGTCGCGCCCGTCGAGGCCGTACTTGTTGTTGAGCTCCACCATGATCCGGTGGGCCTCCCGGGGGCTCTCGGACCAGTGCAGGATCTTCTTGCCCCAGAGCATCCGCAGGTAGTTGTGGATGATGCCCTCCCGGCGGAGCTGGTTCTGGGCGGCGTTCCAGAGGGGGTCGTGGGTCTCGGCGCGCTCGAACTGCTCGAGGGTGTACACGTGGGGGCGAGGGTCCTCCTCGTGCTCGGCGAGCGTCTTCTTCGCGAAGTCCGGCAGCGACTCGTACCGCCCGTAGTCCCGCGGGCGGTTCTCGCAGGTGTTGAGGCAGACCTCACGCCAGGTCACGAGCTCGTCCACGAAGCCCTCCGCCGCGGCGGACATGCCCCACCAGCCCTCCCGCTTGCCGCTGGCCTTCTGCCCCTCGATGAGCGACGGGTCCCAGGACTCGCGATCGGCCACGCGGTGGAACACCTCGTGGGCGGAGACGTGCCCGTAATGGAGCCACGGCGAGAGGCCGCTGGAGGCGTCGGCCTCCGGCTGGTTGCGGTCGAGGTAGGTCCCGAGGCGCTCCTCGATGAACGCCCCGAGGCGCGCGAGCCCCGCGGCCTGCCCGCCGCGGACGCGGTCCACCGGGGCGACGTCGTGGTCGATGGGGAGCGCCGAGAGGTCCACGGCGTCGAGGTCCGTCGCGGGCCACCGCTCGGTGACGATCGCCGGCAGGCCGTCCAGCTCGGGGAGCGCGGCGCCCCTGAGAGGCTCGGCGAGGGGCATGTGAGACAGGGCGTCGAAGGCGACGCGGTGCACGTGCCGGCGGAAGTCGTGGGCCCGGGCGAAGCCCTTGGGAGCGGACCGCAGGGGGATGACGCCGCAGGAGTCCACGGTCTCCATGCGGACGTCCACCTCCGCGGCCACGAGCTCCACCCACCTGGGCATGTGGAAGCACGGCCAGTGGTCGGTGACGTAGAGGCACGCCTCCGCCGCCAGCGCCGCGTGCAGCCCCTTGCCCGCGTCCGCCTCGGGCTCCACGTAGGGCAGGTAGGTGACGCCCGCCGCGGCGAACGCGTCCCGCTGGTCGCGCATGCCGTCGATGACGAAGGCGTGGTGCCGGTCCGCGGCCCAGCGGTAGCTGCAGGAGAGGGCCTCGACCACCACCAAGGGCTTGCCCAGGGCGCGGGCGCGCGCGACGGCGTGCTGCAGGCCGAAGTTCCAGCGGGTCCGGCGCTGGGCCAGCATCCAGTAGACGACGTAGCGGCCGTCCTCACGGACGGGGGCGTCGTTGGCGAGGGCGAGGCGGTCCGCGGGCGCTTCCATGGCGGAGGATTCGTCCGGGCGCCCCCGGCGGACGCGCCGCCCCCGGGGGAGCCCGCGGCGCAGGAGCGCTACCGGCGGAGGCCGGCGACCACCTCGGCCGCCCGGAGCAGCCGCGGGTCGTCCGCCGCGGCGAGACCGCGCAGGGTCCGGAGCACCGCCGCACAGAAGGCGCGGTCCAGGGAGTCGAGGTCCCGGGGCTGCGCGCCGTAGCGCTCGATGAGGAGGGCGCCGAAGGCCGGCGCGAACTCGTCGGGGCAGTCCAGCCACGCGGCGCGGGAGCACTCGCGCGCGCGCCGGTCCCAGCGCCGCGCCTCCACCCCGAGGTGGCGCCCGTCCGGCGCCCCGTCGGCGGCCCGCGCCCGCTGCTCGAACACCGACGCCAGCGTCGCCCAGCCCCGGTACAGGAGCCCTGGGTCCTGCTCCCGGAGCAGCGCCGCCTCCATCGGCCCCTCCCCGTCGGCGGCGCCCGGGACCGAGTGGGCGCGCGCGGCCGCGCGCAGGCGGTCGAGGCGGTGGAAGGGGCCGTTGGGGGAGGGCTCCGCGGCGAGCCCGTCCGCGACGAGGGCCTCGGCGGCGTGGAGGGCGCCCGCCGCCTCCAGCCACTCCACGGCGATCACGGGGTCGGCGCCCTCCCGCGGCGCCGCGGGAGGGACCCAGCTCGCCGGGTCCTCGGCGGCCGCGCGCGCCAGCTCGAGCGTCAGGCCGAAGGGCTCCAGGTGCCCGCCCGTGATGGGCCGCAAGGGGCGCACCGGCGGGGGCGCAGAGCCCGCGGCCGCCTCCCGCCAAGCGGCCCAGGTCGGGCCGTCCATCACGAGCATCCTCGGCGCGGTGGTCACCCCGAGCCGTCGGACCAGCGCGCGGTCGGCTGCGCGAGCATCCGGGTCGAGGACGACCGGTCGGAAGGCGCCCATGGCCGACGCGAGCGGCGCGTCCGCGCCGGCCGCGCGCTCGAGGGCGAGGCACGTGGGGGAGTCGGCGCGGACGTAGAGGAGGACCCGCGCGCGGCCCTCCACGGAGTTCGACTCTGAATTCGCCCCGGACGCCGCGCTCCACGGCGCGTCCCAGCGGGTCGTGAGCGGAGCGGCTCCGGTCTCGGGCGTCGCCGCGCGTTCCCCCGCCGTGGTCCACAGGGCCGCGGCGACCCCGACGGCCAGCGGAACGAGGAGCGCGAGGCGGAGCCGGCCGGTGCACCGAGCCCGAGGGGCTGAGGGCCGGACGCGGGGCCGAGTGCGGGTGGCGGGGAGGGGTTCCATGGGCAGCGCGCCGCGGTCCGGCTCCGCGGCCGCGGCCAGGAGCGTCGGGCCCGCAGGCTCAGCGAGGGGGCGGGAGGATGGCGAGCTGGCGCTCCAGGTCCTCCTCCAGGAAGCGGTCGAACTCGCGCTCGAAGGCGGCGGGGTCGAGCCCGAAGGCCAGCTCGAAGGCGCCCGCCCAGCCGAGGGCCTCGACGTTGGGGTAGAAGGTCTCCAGCAGCGCGTCCTCGCCCGCGCGGTGGGCCAGCCAGGCGATGCCCCAGGCGCCCAGGTCGTAGGCGAGCTGCCCGTCCGGGCCGTAGTCGACCTCGCCGAGGGCGAGGCCCGGTCGCTCGGCGCGCATGGCGAGCCCGGAGCCGAGCTTGCCGGCCATGCGGTCTCGCGCGCGCCAGGGGTCGTCCGGGTACCGCGGGTCGGTCGGGAGTGCGCCGGTCCGGCGGAGGCGGTCCCCCGTGACCTGGGCCATGTACTCGGCCGCGCCCTCCACGAACCAGACCGGTCCCATGAGCGCCTGCCGCTCCTCCCAGTCGAGGGTCGTGACGTGGGACTGCTGGACCGCGTGGAAGTACTCGTGCAGGAGCACGGTCTGGTCGTCCTCGATGCGGACGTCCGCGAGCCCCGCCCAGCCCGGCGGGAGGGAGGAGCTGAACTGGTGCAGGCCCCACTGGAACCCGCCGTTCCAGCCCGCCTCCAGGAACGGCTGCCCGGTGCTCTCGATCTCCGCGGCGCGCGCCGCCCAGTCCACGAGTTCCCGCCGCCGACGCACGTCGGCCGCGCACTCCGCGGCGGTCATGTCCCCGCGCGCCACGCGCCGCTCGCAGTAACGCCGCCCCAGCGCCTCCGCGGCCGCCACGTCCATCCCCACGACCCAGTACTCGATGGGCCCGAAGTTCCCCCAGGCCCCGATCCCCGCGTCGAGGGTCTCCGCCATGGCCGCCCTCACCGTGGGCGCCACGTCCTCGGCGAAGAAGAACTCCGGCCGCACGTCGTCGGCGACCGTCCAGGGGGACGCGGCCTGCGGGGCCGCGCAGGCGGCGAGCAGCAGCGGAGCGGCGCGGGGGAGCATGGGGGCAGCGTACCTCGCAGGGCGCGGGTGCATGCGCCTGCCCGCGAGGTGTCCGGGCGTCCGGGTCCGCCAGCAGGGCCGGGGGGCGGAGTTCAGCCTTGAATCGCCCCCCCCGGATTTGGCGTGCTCGGGCCCATGAGCTACGACCCCTTCGAGGTGCTGCAGGAGAAGGTGGCCGCGCCGCGGCCGCGCCGAGAGGACCGCGCGCCGGCGCGGGAGGCGCCCTCGGTGTCCCTCGCGGAGGCGGCGGAGCAGTCGGGGCTGCCGGAGGCGGTGCTGGCGGCGGCCGTGCGGAAGGGGACCCTCCCGTCGCGCACCATCGCCGAGCAGGGGGTCCTGCGGCCCGGGGTGCAGCTGGACGAGGTGGAGTTCGCGCGGGAGTCGCTGTCGACGCCCGACGCCCTCCCCGTCGAGGTCGACGACGCGGTCGAGGCCGAGCCCGCGGAGGAGGCGCCGTCCGCGCCCGAGCGAGAGGAGCGCGGGGAGGCGCCGTCGCTCGAGGACCCCGAGCCCGTCGAGGGTCCCGGCGGCGACGACGCCGCGGATCGTGACCCCGCCGATCGGGACGATGGGGCGAGCACGGCGCTGGTGGAGGTCGAGCTCGCGGTCCAGGGCTGGCGCGAGGCCAAGGAGGCCCTCGAGGTCGCCCGGGAGGAGCACCGGGCCGAGCTGGTCCGGCTGGAGCGCGTCATCCTCGCCTCCGAGGCGCGTGAGGCGTCGACCCGGAGGTGGGGTCGGGCGGGGGCGGTGGCCGCGGGCCTCGTGCTCCTGGCGGCCGGCGTGTTCGTCGTTCGGCTGCAGTCCGGTCACGGCGAGGCGATCGCCGGCGAGCGCGCCCGGGCGGGCCTGCTCGAGGGGCAGCTCCAGGTCACCGGTCAGCAGCTCCGTGAGCGCACCGGCGAGGTCGCGGCCCAGCGGGCGGCGGCCGCCGCCGCGGTGGAGCGCGCCGAGGTCGAGGCCTCGCGGGCGAGCGCCCTCGAGGCGCGGGTCGAGGCCCTCGAGGCCGAGCGCGCCGCCGCCGCCGAGGCCTGGGCCGGCGCACTGTCCGCCCTGGGCTGGCGCTAGCGCCAGGCCTGGATCCAGCGCGCCGCTCCCGTGTGGGGGCCACGCCGTTCGGTCCCCCTTGGCCGACGCTCTCGCGCGATCGCAGGGTGCAGCGGGCTTCCTGGACACCGCGCCCCCGTTCGCCCCAGCGCACCGGCGCCTCAGCGCAGCGACGACTCAGCCAGCTGGCGCCTCAACGCCTCAGCCCTAAGGCGCCTCAGCTCACCAGGCCCGGGATCGGGCCGGTGCTGTCGCTGAAGGACTCGTCGCGGACGCCGGCGGCGTGGAGAGTGGAGAGGAGCAGGTTCGACATGGGGACCTCCTCGCCGTAGCGCTCGTAGCGGCCGTGGCGCACGCCCATGTCCTTGCCGCCCACGAGGGCCAGGGGCAGGTTGCGGGCGTTGTGGGTGGTGCTGCAGCAGCTGCCGTACATGACCAGGGTGCGGTCGAGGACGGAGCCGTGTTCGTCGGTGACCTCCTTCAGCCGGTCGATGAAGTAGGCGAACTGCTCCATGTACCAGCGGTCGAAGGTGCCCCACTCCTTCCAGTTGGTCTCGTGGCTGATGGTGTGGTGGCCCTTCTTCATGCCGAGGGCGATCTTCGGGAAGCTGTCCCCGAAGCCCATGCCGTCCTCGCGGGCCATCATGTAGCTGGCCACGCGGGTGAGGTCGGTCTGGAAGGCCAGCACCATCAGGTCGAAGGTCGCGCGCAGGTAGTCCTGGGGGACCGTCCTGGGGTTGGGGTCCAGCTGGATGTTCTCGGCGTCGAACGGCTTGAGGGGCACGTCGAGCCACGCCTCGTTGCGGCGGACCTGCTCCTCGACCCGGTTCAGGGAGGAGAGGTACTCGTCCATCTTCTCCTGGTCCTCGCCGCCGAGCTGCCGGCGCAGGCGCTTGCTGTCCTCGAGGACGAGGTCGACGATCTTGCGCCCGCGGGCGAGGCTCTCGCGGCGCTCCGCGCTCGTGCCGGCGCCCTCGGAGAAGTAGCGCTCGAAGATGGCGCGCTGACGGTGCTCGGAGGGGATGGGCCGGCCCGTGGCGTCGAAGGAGAGCGTCGAGAGGCGCGACTTGTAGCCGACGCCGCCGTCGGTCGAGAGCACGAGGCTGGGGATGCGCGTGTGCTTCTTGAGCGAGCGCGCGGCCACCTGGTCCACGGACTCGTTGTTCAGGTACCGATCGCCGCGCAGGTCACCGGCGGTGAGCCAGGTGTCTCCGGCGAGGTGGCCGAGGAGCTGGCGGCTGCGCGGGTGGGAGAGGCCGCCCAGGAAGCTGACGTTCTCGCGGTGCTTCTCGAGGGGCTTCGAGACGTTGTTGAAGCGGTAGTCGGCGCCGGGGCCGATGGGCTGCCAGCTCCACTCCATGGCCTCCGCGTTGTCCGTCGGCGGCGTGCTCGCGCCGTTCGGGAAGTAGACGTACGCCAGCCGCCGCGGGGGCGCGATGGTCCCGAGCTTCACCGAGTCCTTCACCGCGCGCTCCATGCCGTGGAGGTACGGCATGGTGACCGCGACGCCGGCGCCGCGGAGGAAGGTGCGGCGGGAGAGGTGCCAGGACTTGCGACTCATGGGGACGGTCTCCGGAGGGGACCCCTCGATGGTAGTCCCTCCCGCCCCGATTCGGAGGGGGCGGCCGCGCGGAGGCGGCCGCGGGGTCGCCCGAGCGGCAATGCGGGACAGGAGACGGTCCGCTGGGGGCCCCCGGGGGCCGGTCGGGCCCGCCCTCGGCCGACCGCGGTCAGCGCAGGAACGAGGGGGAGGTGACCACCGCCCGGAGCACCGCGCGCCCCGTGGCGCCCTCCGCCTCCACCCGACGGACGATGGCCGCGAGCTCCTCGTCGTCGCTGAACAC
>JASFWR010000211.1:0-6539 GCA_050049155.1 Planctomycetota bacterium
TGGGGTGGTCGGTCGACCCACACCCCCCCAGGAGCCACGCACGCGCGCCGCGGACAGGAACGGCCGCCACGGCCGCGCCCGGGACAGGGGGGCCCGTCGGATCCCTGGGGCGGGCTGAGGATCCCTGGGGCGGGCTGAGGATCCCTGGGGCGGGCTGAGGATCCCTCGGGCGCGGCTGACGCCAGCTCCGAGGCCTCCGCAGGGCTCCCCGGGGTCCTTAGCGGGACCTTGAGCGGCGGCGCGACGGCGTGCGCTTGCATTGGGGCTCCCCTGGGTCCAGACTCTGGGAGTGGCGCGTGGCCCCAGGGGCCGGCGCCGAGGTCCCCGACCGATCCGGACGACGCCCGTCGTTCCGATGCACCGGGGCGCTGTTCCCCCGCGGGGAGCCCCCCGAGCGAGACGCCCGCCGTCCCCCGTTCGATCCCCCGCGAGTCGACCCACCCGAGGCTCCGCCTCGACCCGCTCCGGCGAACCGCCGGACGATCCCCCCGGCCCACCCCTGGGCCTCCCCGGCGCGCTCCGCGCCACGCCTCCGCCGCCGCGGCCTCCTCGGCCGACCCGGACCGAAGTCTCCACGAGACCTCCCACCGTGACACCCGAAGACACCACCAGCGCCGACGAGTCCCTCCCCTTCGGAGCCATCTCCGAGGGGAGCAAGCCCGCTCGGAAGAAGAAGGTCACGCGCAAGAAGAAGGCCGCCCGCAAGGCGGCCGACGGCGAGGCCGCGGCGGACGACGCCCCGGCCAGCGCCGCGCCGGCGGGCGGCTCCGGCCCGGGGAGCGACGACGGGAGCGACGACGGGGGCGACGGCGGGCCCCGCAAGCGCACCCGCCGCGGGCGCCGGCGGCGCGGCGGTGACGACGCCGGTGAGGGCGACGGTGGCCCGTCGGGCGACGACCGCTCGGAGGGCGGCGGCCAGGGGGGCGCCGACGCGGACGCCGAGGGCGGGGAGCCCGGCGAGCGCAAGGGCCGCCGCCGGCGCCGCCGGCGGCGCGGCAAGAAGCCCGCGGACGGGGACGCCGAGGGCCAGCAGGGCGGACCGGCGGAGCAGGACGACGCCGAGGGCGGCGCCCCCGAGAGGGAGGCGGGCGACGAGTCCGGCGAGGGCGGCGGACGCTCGCGGCGCCGGCGCCGAAACCGCGGCAAGAACAAGAACCGCCAGAAGGACGGCGAGGAAGGCGACGAGGGCGGCGGCGAGCGCGGCGGCGCGGCCCCGACCACGGGCACCGGGATGTTCGTCCTCGACAAGGGGAACGTGTCGGTCCTGCGCCAGGAGGAGGCCGGCTACCTCTCGTCCAAGAAGGACATCTACGTCCCGAAGAAGCTGGTGCAGAAGCACAAGCTGCGGGACGGGATGCTGATCACGGGCCCGGTGAGCCGCGGCTACAAGCACAAGCTCCAGCTGGACGCCGTCGAGGAGGTGGACGGGCACCCGCCCAAGCACTGGGCCAACAAGCCCACGTTCCAGAACCTCACCAGCGTCGACCCCGACTTCCACTACGCGGTGGGGGACGTGACCGACAACGTCTCCATGCGCGTGGTGGACCTCATCTCGCCCATCGGCCGCGGCCAGCGGGGCCTGCTGGTGGCGCCCCCGCGCACGGGCAAGACGACGATCATGCGGGAGTTCGCCGCGGGCATCGAGGAGGGCTACCCCGACGTGCACCTCATGGTCCTGCTCATCGACGAGCGCCCGGAGGAGGCCACGGACTGGCGCCGCAGCGTGAAGCGCGGCCAGGTCTTCGTCTCCACGGCGGACGAGGCGAGCAAGCACCACATCCAGGTGGCCGAGGCCGTCTGGAAGCGCTGCATGCGCCTCGTGGAGATGGGGGAGGACGTGATCCTCCTGCTGGACTCCATCACCCGCCTGGCTCGCGCCTACAACAACAACGCGGGGCCCGGGAAGACCATGTCCGGCGGCCTGGACAGCCGCGCCATGGAGCGGCCGCGGAAGATCTTCGGCTCTGCTCGGAACACGGTGGAGGCGGGCAGCCTGACCATCCTCGGCACCACCCTCGTGGAGACCGGCAGCCGCCTGGACCAGCTCGTCTTCGAGGAGTTCAAGGGCACCGGCAACATGGAGCTCGTGCTCAACCGCAAGCTCTCGGACCGCCGGATCTTCCCCGCCATCGACATCGAGAAGTCCGGCACCCGCAAGGAGGAGAAGCTGGTGGGCCTCAAGCGCCTGAAGCAGATCCACATCCTGCGGCGCGTCCTGGCGCGCATGCACTTCGCCGAGGCGGCGGAGCTGCTGATCTCCCGGCTCATGGACGTGGAGAAGACCACGGACTTCCTGGACCGGTTCTCCGTCGACCCCGAGGCCTGACCCGGTAGTGCGTGACGAGGGACGCCGGCCCGCTCCGCGGCGCACCGGCGGTGGACCTGGCGCGGTCCCTCCAGCCCCGACTCCATCGCTCCGGCGACCATGACCACCGATCGACCCACCCGCGAGCCCGGGGCGCACGAGCCCCCGATGATCGAGGCGGAGGGACTGTCCAAGTCCTTCGGCCCGGTCCACGCGGTGCGCGGCGTGTCGTTCTCCGTGGCCCGCGGCGAGCTCGTGGGGTTCCTGGGCCCGAACGGCGCCGGGAAGTCCACGACCATGAAGATGCTCACGGGCTCGCTGCTTCCCGATGGGGGCCGCGCGGCCATCGGCGGCGTCCCCCTGGACGGCCGGGCGCTCGGGGCCCGGGCCGCCGTGGGGTACCTGCCCGAGCACACGCCCCTGTACCGCGAGATGCGGGTGCGCCCGTACCTGGAGTTCGTGGGGGAGGTGCACGGCATGGGGCGCGCCGCGCGCCGGGACGCCCTGGAGCGGGTCATCGCCTCCTGCGACCTCGAGGGCTACGTGGGCCGCCGCATCCACACCCTCTCCAAGGGCTACCGCCAGCGGGTCGGCCTCGCCCAGGCCCTGTTCACCGACCCGGACGTGCTCGTGCTCGACGAGCCCACCAGCGGCCTCGACCCCGCCGAGATCGTCCGCATCCGCGACCTCGTGGTGGAGCTTGCGCGCTCCAAGACGATCCTGCTCTCCACCCACGTCCTTCCCGAGGTCGAGGAGGTGTGCCGCCGGGTGCTCATCATCGCCGGCGGCCGGCTCGTGGCGGACGGGCCCCTGGACGAGCTGGCGGACGAGTCGGCGGACGCCCTCTCGGTCACGGTGGACGCCGGCGGCGCCCCCGCCGAGCAGGTGGCTGCGGAGCTCGCCGCCCTTGAGGGCGCGGACGCCGCGCGCGCGGACGCCCGCGCCGCCGCCGACGGGGCGCGCGTGCGGGTGCAGGTGACCCTGGCCCCGGGCGCCGACCGCTACGCCCTCGCCGACGCCGTCGCGCGCGCCGCCCACGGGGCCGGCTGGTCGCTCCTGGAGCTGCGCCACGAGGTGCCGACCCTGGAGCGCGTGTTCCTCGAGCGGACCCGCGGGTTCCCCGGGGGGCAGGAGGTGCAGGCGCCGTGACCGATCGATCGAGCCCCACCCCGCGGACCGGACACGGGGTCCGCCCGATGGCCGGCGTGCTGCCCTTCGCCCGCCGCGAGCTCCGCAGCGCCTTCGAGTCCCCCGTGGCCTACGTGGCCATCGGGCTCTTCGTGCTCGTGCTCCCCGCGCTCTTCTTCTTCCTCGGCTACCCGGTCGGGCGGACGCCGCTCCCCGGCCTCTGGGAGGGCGGGCAGGCGAGCCTGATCGTGCTCTTCCACTGGCTGCCCCTGCTGCTCGCCCTCGTGGTGCCCGCCCTGAGCATGGGCGCCTGGGCGGAGGAGCGGCGCGGCGGCACCGAGGAGCTGCTGCTCACCTACCCCGTGCGCACGGGGGCCGTGGTGCTGGGCAAGTTCCTGGCGACCTGGACCCTCACCATGCTCATGGTCACCCTGGCCGTGCTGTCGGCGGCGGTGACCGTGGGGACCCTCGGGGACCTGGACTGGAACACCGTGGCGGCGGGGCTCGTGGGGGCCGCGTGGCTCACCGCGGGCTACGCCTCGGTGGCGCTCTTCCTCTCGGCGGTGAGCGCCGAGCAGCTGGTGGCGTTCCTGCTGGGCGCCCTCGCCCTCGGGCTGCTGTGGGCCCTCCCGCTCCTGGTCCGGGTCCTGCCCGGCGGCGCCGCCGAGGCGCTCCAGGCGGCGAGCCCCACCACGCACTTCCTGGGCAGCGCGGCCCGGGGCGTGCTCGACCTCTCCGACCTCGTCTACTTCGTGCTGCTCACGGCCCTCGGGCTCGTGGCCAACACCCTCGCCGTGGAGCGCCGCCGATGGAGATGACGGACCCGAGCCGAGGCGAGGCCCTCGCGCACCCCGGCCGGCGGGTGCTGCGCGCCAACGCGGCCCTGACCCTGGGGCTGCTGCTGGTGATCGCGGTGCTGGGCAACGTGCTCGCGGCGCGGCACCTGGGCCAGCGCGTGGACCTGAGCGCCGACCAGCTCAACGCCGTCTCCGACGCCACCCGGCGCGTGGTCGACCGCGTGGAGGACCGGCTCACCGTGCGCCTGTTCTCCAACCAGAAGGTCACCGACGGCCGCCTCGCCCTGCGCTCGGCCCGGGTGCGCGCCCAGCTCGAGGAGCTGCTCGGCCTGCGCCCCGAGGTGTTCGACCTCCAGGTCCTCGACCCGTCGCGCTCCTCCGAGGCCCGTCGCCAGGCGCGGGAGGCCAGGCTGCAGCCCGAGCGCGCGAGCCGCGGCGGGCTCGGCCAGGGCGGCGAGGAGGAGGTCTGGCTCGGGGTGGTGCTCGGCTACCGCGGGCGCACCGAGGTCATCGCGACCCCCGAGCCCTGGCGCTTCGAGGTCCAGATGGCCACGGCCATGCACGCCCTGCTCAGCGACCGCAAGATCGGCGTGGGCTGGATCGGCGAGCCCTTCGAGGTGGCGCCCGACTCGGAGACCGCCGCCCTCGAGCGCTGGGAGTCCACCTTCAAGGTGATCCGCACCGCCCTCGGCCGGCGCGCCCGGCTGGTGCCCCTGGCCGGCCTCGCCACGGGCAGCGCCGTGCCCGACGACGTGGACGTGATCTTCATGGTGCGGCCGGGCCCCATGCACGAGCGGGAGGTCTACGCCGTCGACCAGTTCGTCCAGCGCGGCGGCCGGCTGATCGTCTGCCTCGACGACCCCGACTACAACCTCGCCTACCCGCGGGCCGACGCGGCGGTGGAGGACTTCGAGACCACGCCGCTGGCGAGCCTCCTGCGGTCGTGGGGGATCCGCGTGGCGGACCGCCACGTGTGGGACGACGCCTGGCGCACGGACCGGGTGACCGTCACCGCGGCGGGGGGGCAGCTCCGGCAGGGCCTGCTCTCCGACCCCCTGGTGATCACCGTGCCCCCCGAGGGGCTGGCCACGGACCTGCCGCCCACCCGCGGCCTCGCGGGGGTCGCCTTCGCCTGGGCCCACCCGCTCTTCCCCGAGGCCCAGCTGCCGACGCCCGAGGGTGTGACGCGCACCGACCTCGCGTGGTCCTCCGAGGGGGCCTACGTCACCGACGTGGCGCCGCGCCTCACCACGGATCCCCGGGAGCTCCGCACCCTCCGGGCTGCCCTGCGCAACGGCGTGGGGGCGCGGCACACCCTGGCCGCCGTCTTCAGCGGGCTCTTCCCGTCCCCCTGGGCGGGCGCCGAGCCGCCGGCGCCCCTGGACCCCCTCGGCCTCGGTCGCTCCGGGGACGAGCCCGCGCCGCGCTCCGCCGCGACCACCTCCCAGGTGGTGGTGTTCGGGGACGCGGACTGGCTCCGTGACCCGCTGCCGGAGGGGACCTTCGTCCAGGCCGGCGGCGGCGTGCTCGCCATCAACCTCGTGGACTGGCTGACCCTCGACGAGGACCTCATCGGCCTGCGCTCCCGGGCGCCGCGGCTGCGCCCTCTGCGCGACTTCGTCGCCGAGGAGGAGGAGGCCCTGGGCCTGTTCGAGGAGGACGTGTACCCCACGGAGGCCGAGCGCATCGAGGCCAGCCGCAAGGGCGACCTCGCCCGTCGCCGGGCGCGCCGCAAGCAGTGGCTGACCATGCTCGCCCCCGCCCTCTCCGCCCTCCTGGTCCTGGCGCTCTTCGGCGCCGCGTGGAACGGCCTGGCCCGCCGCCGAGCCGAGCCCGGGGAGGCGCCCCGATGATGGCCTCGATCCTGCCCCTGAACCGCTGGCTCCTCGCCGTGGCCGCCGCCCTCGCGGTGGCGCTCGTCGCCCTGGAGGGCGGCGGCATCGAGGAGCGCGCCGTGGAGCCCCTGTTCCCCACCTTCGACGGCGCCCGCGCCGTGCGGGTGGAGGTGACATCGCCCGCCCCGGCGGGCGCGGCGGACGCCGCCGGCGCCGTCACGGCCCGGCGCGCCGAGCTCGGGGAGCCCTGGCGGCTGGAGCAGCTCTTCGAGGCCGAGGCCTCCGGCCAGATCGTGGACGGCTTCCTGGCCCGGGTGGGCGCCATGTCCAACCTCGACCTGGTGAGCGAGGACCCCGGGCGCCTCGGGGAGTACGAGCTCGGCGAGGACGTGGCCACCCGCGTGGTGGTGGTGGGGGCCAGCGCCCCCGACCCGGAGGTCGAGGGCGGCGCCTCGGCGCCCGTCACCATGGCGG
>JASFWR010000212.1:0-6531 GCA_050049155.1 Planctomycetota bacterium
CACGACGCTCTTCCGATCTGGCGGCCACCGCCCGGGCCTGGGCGGGGTCGGGGCTGACCTCGGCGCCCCCCTCCACCCCGGAGGCGCACCAAGTGGCGAGGTCGTCGCGCGTGGACGAGACGACCCTGGTGATGATCGTGCTGTCGAGCCCCCCGGACAGCAGGGCGCACACGGGCACGTCGCTCACCAGGTGCGCGAGGACGGAGTCGGTGACCACGCTCCGGCAGGCCTCGGGGTCAGGGTTCCCTGGGGCCACGCCGTGGAGCAGGCCGGGGGTGTGCAGCTGGACGGGGCGCGGCCGCCGCTTGCAGAGGTCGATCCGGAGGGTCTGGCCCGCCTGCACGGACTCCACGCCGTCGAAGAGGGTGCGGCCCGCCATCGTGCGGCGGCTCGTGGCCAGGTACGCGGCGAACATCTCCATGTCCGGCGCCCGGCGGACGGCGGGGTGCGCCACGAGCGCCCGCGGCTCGCTCGCGAAGGCGACGCCGGTGGGCGTCGCGGCCCAGACCAGGGGCTTCACGCCCAGCGGGTCGCGGGCGAGGAGGAGGCGCTGGGTCTCCAGGTCGACGAAGGCGAGGGCGAACATCCCCCGCAGGCGAGCGATGGCGCGCTGCCCGCCCAGGGCAAGGGCCCAGAGGACGGTCTCGGCGTCGCACCGAGTGCGGAAGCCGGCGCCGCCCGTGGCCGCCCTGACCTCGGGCTCGAGCTCGCCCCGCAGCGCGTCGTCGTTGTACAGCTCGCCGTTGTAGGCGAGGGCGTAGCGGCCGCACGGCGTGACGATCGGCTGGGCGGCCGCCTCGTTGCGCGGGTCACGGATGGCGAGGCGGGTGTGCCCGAGCAGGACGTTCTGCCCGCGCCAGACGCCGCGCCCGTCCGGGCCGCGGTGGTCCAGCTCATCGAGCCAGCGCTCCGCCTGCCCGTCCGTGAGGGGGACCGCCTCCCCACGCGCCGTGACCTCTCCGAGGATGCCGCACATCGTCCCCTGACATCGGCAGGATCGGCCCGGAGGATGAGGACGGAACCCGGTTCCAGGGCCCCGCGAGGGCCCGCCAGTCGGCCGTGACCGGGGCCGCGGAGCCCGAGAGGCCCCACGGAGGCCCCTGGGGCGCGCGGGGAGGGTCGCCAGGGCGCCCCGGGGGGACTCCTCGGAGCGTGACCCCGGGGCGTGACCTCACGGTCGGGCCGCCGCCCTCACCGACGCGGCCGGGCCACCACGAGCACGTGGAAGCCGAGCAGCGAGAGGCCCGGCAGGGCGCACAGGACGCGGTCGAGGCCGATGAAGAGGCGCGTCAGGAGCGCCGAGCCCGGCAGGAAGCGGAGCACGCCCAGGTGGTCGGGGAAGCCGGCGAAGACGTAGGCCAGGACGCCGAACTTCTTCGTCCGGAGGACCTCCATGCCCGCCTGCTCCGTGAGGTCGACGATCCCGCGCCGGGTGAAGCCCTGGTCGCCCACGTCGAAGTGGGGGCTCTTGCGGTACATGACCGCGCGGGCGAGGCGGATGAGCGGGTTGTCGTTGCAGGGCTCGCTCATGACCAGAAGCCCGTCAGCGGCGAGCATGCCCTCGCAGCTCTTCAGGAAGCCCACGTGGTCGCGCATGTGGTGCAGGCTCCCCTTGCAGAACACGACGTCGAAGGCAGCCTCCCGGAAGGGCATGTGCTCCGCGTCGGCGGTCACGAGCCGCGCTCCGGGCACGTACTGCTCGCTGACCTTGAGCATCTCGTGGCTGATGTCGAGGCCCACGGCACCGGGGCGCTGGGCCTCGAGCTCGGCCAGGAAGAAGCCCGTCCCGCAGCCGATGTCCAGCAGGCGCGTGGCGGACGCCGGCGCGTGGCGGATCATCTCCGCGTGCCACTCCTCCTGGAAGAGGCGGCTGAACGCGAACGAGTACCGATACGCGTAGCGGGGCGCCAACGCGCGGTGCAGCTCGATCTGTGCCTGGGCGTTGGTCGCGCTCGACATGTCGGCCGAAGTCTACCCGGCCGGGCGGGGCCTGGTCAGCCTCGTCCGACCCACTCCCGGGCGATCAGCGCGAGGTCCACGTCCCCCTCCTCGTCGGACCCGAAGTACCGGCGTTCGATCCGCAGGACCGCGGCGTCGAGCTCGCGCTGCGCCGCCGCGTCCATGTGGTTCGCGCGCCGGACCTCCCCGAGCAGGGAGAGGACCGTCACGGGGTTGATCTCCTCGGGGAGCTCCAGCCCGCTGGAGCGCACCGCCTCGTCGCCCTCCTCCCTGCGGTTGAGCCACGCGAAGGCCGCCCCGCCGAGGACCAGGAACAGGACCCAGGGCCAGGCGGGGCTCCCCCCGCCGTCGCCGTACTCCCCGTCCAGCTGCACGACCATCTCGGCCGTCATGAGATCGGCGTCGTCGTAGCGCTGGAAGACGGTCTGCGTGTCCTCGGAGAGGGGCGCCGCGAAGCGGAAAGACGTCGGCATCTCCTCCCCCTCGCGCCCCTTGAGCTCGAGGACCCAGAGCCGCTCGGAGACCACGGCCTCCTCGTCGTCGGCGAAGCGGACGACGGAGACCTGCTGCCCCTCCTCCTTGACGACCTCGAAGTCGCCCGCGTCCATGTCGACGATCTCGGCGAGGTCGGGCACGAGGCCCGTGGCCTGGGCCTTGACCTCGACCTGCAGGACGCCCTCGTCCGCGCGCCGCTCGTCGAGGATCTGCGTGACCTGCAGGTCCGCGTGGGGACGCGCGCCCCCGTCCCGCGACGCGTCGATGGGCACGACGGGCGAGGTCACCGGCAGCACGACGTAGCCGGTGACGTCGTTGAAGTCGAGGTCCAGCTTGAGCGGCGGGACGCGGTCCACCTCCGGGCCCCGCGCGGTCACCAGCACGTAGGCGTAGGGGGTGCGGCGCCAGCCGTACTCGTCGTCGGCCTTGGACGATGCGTCCTCCCGGTTGAAGGTGACCGAGATCACGTCGAACTGCTCGCCCAGGATCGTCCGGACCGACTCCTCGAACTTGTCCCGGTAGTTCTCCTGGGGGCGGCCGTAGTTGTAGTAGCTGTTGACCGCGTTGGCCTGGTTCTGGAGGTACTTGGCGAAGCCGCCGCTCTCGCGGGCGATCTCCTTGGTGTACCGGATGTCGACGTTGATCCCGAAGGGCCCGGTGCCGACGTCGGCGGGGCCGTCCACCTCGGTGACGAGCTCGATCTCGGTGACGAGGTCGCTGTAGTAGTCGTAGACGCGGCGGGCCGCGCGGGCCTGCGGGTGGTCCCCAACGATCTCGAAGCCGGCCTCGAGGTACCGGTTCTTGCAGGCGGGGTTCACCATGCTCAGGCGAGTGAACAGGTTGTTCGCGAACATGGCGCGGTGGGTCTCGCCCGCCTCCCCCTCGATGTCCTCGAGCATGTCCGAGATGAGGGGGATCTCCTTGCTGGCGAGCACGGTCTCCTGGTTCACGGCCTCGATGTCCGTGGCCCCCAGGGCCGAGTTGAACCAGAGGTCGAAGGCCTCGGTGGTGTACTCGTCGACCTTGAGGTCCTCGATGGACTCGACGTAGTGGAGGGCGGCCTCGCCGAAGAGGTCCAGGGCCGCGCGGCGCCCGCCGGCGAAGTCGGAGCTCTTCTTCAGCTTGTTCCGGTAGTTGTTGAGGTCGTGCATCAGCGACGCCCGCGCCGCCTCGAGCTGCCAGGCCCCCACGTGCGCCTCGATGGCGCGGTCCAGCATGGCGGCCGCGAGCTCGTACCCGCGCTGCACCTCAGCCTCGATGTCCTTCTGCTTGCGGTTCGTCCCGGCGTTCTTCTGGACCTCCGGTGAGCGCCAGATCGTGGCCAGGTTGGCGCGCATGGTCTGCGCCATGGACGCGAGCGTCTCGGGGTCAAGGGTCTCGAGGTCCCCGAAGACCTCCTCCATGGTCTCGACCCGGTAGATCTCCGCCGTGCTGTGGCTCTGGATGAAGGCCCTGACGAGGAGCTTCGAGTCCAGCTCGATCCCGTCGATGCCCCGCAGGCGCGCCACCCACTCGGAGAGGTCCTTGAGGTTCCGCTCCTGCTTGCTACGGGTCAGCGGGATGCCGCTCGCCCGGGTGTCGTACCCGTAGGAGTAGCTGTAGATCGTCGAGCGGTTCCGGGCGGCGTTCGGGTCGTTGTTCTGGATCCAGACGTCCATGAACGACCGCGCGAGCTCGTTCGCCTTCTTGGGGTTCGAGGCGGCGAGGTCCTTGATGTAAGGGAAGGCGAGCTTCTCCTCGTTGACCTTCAGGTACAGCTCCGCGATGGTCTGGTCGACCTTCGGCCGCAGGCTGTCCGGCAGGGCGGCGCGCCAGCCGCCGTCGGGGCGGACGTCCAGCAGGTCGTCGGGCGCGATCGGGTTCACCGGGCGGCTGTAGCTGTTGTACCGGTAGCTGTAGTCCTCCCAGTAGATGTTGCCGTAGGCGTCGCGGCGGGAGATCGGCCCCATGGTCGACTGCTCGGAGTTCTGGAACGAGTAGGCCGCCTCCCGCAGCCAGCTGTCCGAGAGCAAGATGAGCGTGGGGCGCCATTGCTCGGCGCGGTCCGGTGCGACGTCGAGCAGCGCGGCCACGGCGTCCCGCATGAGCTTCAGGTCGGCGAGCCGCTCCTCGGGCTGGCTCGAGCGGCGGACCATCCCCGTGGAGGCCTCCGCGCCGATGGTGGCCAGCACCTCCATGCCGCGGTCCGGCCGGTCCGTGAAGGTCTCGCGGATCCACTCGGCGCCCTTCTCGTCGCGGACGACGCTCGCGTACTGGACCGCCCGCTTGAGCGCCTCGCGCTTGATCGCGTCCTTCACCTCGCCGGGGGCGAGGACGGCCAGGTTGGCCACCCACGCGGACGCCAGGGACTCGGGGTCCTGCTCGTCCTCGTAGCGAGCCAGCCGGTAGCGGGCGATGAGGTTGAGCCCCTCGCGGTCGTCCGCCTCGATCGCCTTCTCCATGGCCGGGAGGAAGGGCTCCAGCCGCAGGTTCTGTCGCTGGGCGCTGAGGAGGCGGGCGGCGTTCCGGCGCATCACGACCCGCTCCCCGTCGGGGCGCCCGACCTCGAGCTCCAGCCGCGCCACCCAGTCGTCGACGCTGTGACCCTGGGCGAAGACCCGCGCCACCAGGGGCGAGAGCATGCCCGCGTCCGCCTCCGTGAAGCCGTCCGGGGCGATGCGGATCAGCGCCACGATGTCGTCGAACTCGAAGGCGCACAGCTCCTGGTACTGGGACAGGCGCCCGTTCACAGGCTGCGGCGGGCGGGCGATCTTCCCGAGCATCTGGATGTAGACCGTCCGCGCGCTCTTGCCGAGGCTCGCGAGGTCGGCCTCCACGGCGGACCAGCGGCCGAGGGTGACGTTCCGGCGGAAGAGCTCCACGTCGCGGGCCAGGCGCTTCTTGGCGAGCTCCTCCCGCTGCTTCTCGACCTTCGACTTCTCCGCCTTGTACGCCTTGTGCGCCTCGTCCGCGGCGGTGTAAGCCGCGAGCGCCGCGTCGTACTCGGCCTGGAGCGCCGCGTTGGCCGCCGACGCCGCCTCGAAGGCGGCCAGCGCCTCGGCGTGGGCCTCCGCCGAGAAGGTCGCGGCGGCCTCGGCCTTCCGCCGCGCCAGCTCCGCGAGGTCCGACACGGACCCCACCGGTCCCACGAGCTCCGTCGGCGCGACGGGGCGCTCCACCTCCTCGAGCTTGGGCTTCTTCGGCTTGCTCGGCTTCGGCGCCGGCTCCTCCGGCAGCGGCGGGTCCTGGAGCTCGGGGTCCTCGGCCGAGGTCAGCGGCTCCGGCTTCGACCACTCGGCGAGGATCGTGGACGGGGTCCGGTCGAGGATCGCCTGCTGGAACTGCTGGATCCGCTGGGGGTCCACGGGCTTCTCCGGCTCCTTCACCTTCTCCGGCCCATCCACCTGGGTCCCGGCCGCCGGGGTCGCCGCCCCGCCGCTCATGGGATCGCCCAGCATCACCTCGGCGCCCACCAGGGAGCCGCCCGTCACCGACGCCCGCCGCGCGGGGACGGAGAGGGTGGCCGCGGGCGCGAGGGAACCCGGCTTGGAGGACATGATCACGGACGTCTTGACCGAGCGGGTCGTCCCCACCTGCTGGGCTCCGACCGGGATAGAGAGGGCGAACGCCGTGGCGAGGGCGATCGGGATGAGGGGGCGGGTCATGGTTCGAGAGCGATCGCTGACGTGAGGCGAGGGTGCGTGCGCGGGGAGGCAGGGGTCAGGCAGACCTGCTGCGTCCGAGGAGGTGGACCCGCGGAGCGGGCACACCGCCCCCGTCGTCCGCGGCCGATGGCTCCGCGGCGGCGTGGGGCCTGGCGGACGGGCAGGACCGACCGCTGAGCGGGGGGAGGCTTGGACTCAGGAACCCGACCCGTCGGGGGGCGGGCCGCCGCTGGCGCTGCGGGAGTCCGAGGGCTTCTTTCCAGTTTGAGGCTTGCCCCGACCGGGGCGCTTACCGGAACCGTTTCAGGTCCCGTTGCCGTTTCATTGGCTCGGCAGGGGGAGCCCCTGCAGCTCTTCCAGGTCGAGCCTGGCGAGCTTGATGGAGG
Organism: Planctomycetota bacterium; assembly: GCA_050049155.1. GTDB lineage: Bacteria > Planctomycetota > UBA1135 > UBA1135 > Saltatorellus. Next base: position 6,485 of record JASFWR010000212.1, read on the forward strand.
ACTCGAGGTCCTCCATGTGGATCCGGGCCGCGGCCTCGTCGCCCCGG
>JASFWR010000213.1:0-6525 GCA_050049155.1 Planctomycetota bacterium
GCCGTCACGCCGAGGCGCACCAAGTCGTCCCGGGTGGCCTCGGAGACGGCCAGGATCCCGTGGGTGTCCCGGGCGAGCCGGGCCTCCACCCGCCGCATGGCCGCGGAGACCGGACCCGGGAAGTACCCCTCCAGCACGTGACCGTGGAAGGTGTGGACCCGGCGGGCGTCCGGCGCCGCCCGCGCCGCCGCCCGGCGGCCCAGGGCGCCCGCCTTGGCGGCGTGGGTGTGGACCACGTCCGGCCGGAAGGCCGCCAGCTCCCGCCGCAAGGTCGCGGCCGCCCGCAGGTCGCCGCCCGTCAGCATCGCGGACAGGCCCCGGCGGAGCCCCGGTACCCGCACCACCTCCACCCCGCTCTCGCGCAGGTCGTCCTCGAGGCTCCCCTCCCCGGGCGAGGGCGAGCCGGCGAGGACCCGCAGGCGATGGCCTCGCTCCACCAGCAGCGGGTCCGAGGCGAGCACCTGGCGGGCGGGCCCGCCGAGGTTGAGGCGCGTCAGGACGCGGGCGATGCGCACAGCGGGGCGCCGGCCTCCGCCGGCCTCGGCGCCACGTGCCGGTCGAGGGTGTCCGCCACCAGGTCCTCCAGGGACCAGGGCGCGGCGCACAGGCCCAGCCCGCGGACGCGTGAGAGGTCCGGGACCCGGTGCAGCACCTCGGCGAACCGGGGCGACACGGTCAGGCGCGGGTCCACGTGCACGATCGGCCCCGGGGCCGCCCCTCGCCCGGCCTCCGCTCGCCTGGCCGCCGCCCGCTGCACCGCCTGGGCGAGCTCGAGGATCGTCGTGCGCGCGTCCCCCCCGAGGTTGAGGGCGCCCCTCACCGCGCGCCGCCGACGGGCGAGGGCGCCGTCCGCGAACACCCCGGGGAGCGCGAGCGCGGCGATGTCCGCGGCCACGGCCTCCACGTGGGCGAAGGTCCGCACCGCCGTCCCCCGGCCGTGCACCGTGAGCGGCTCGCCGGCGCGCGCCGCCTCCACGAACCGCGGCAGCACCATGCCGGTGCTCCCGTCCTGGCCCGGGCCGACGACGTTGAAGAAGCGCAGGTGCACGGGGGCCGGGTCCGCCGGGCCGAGGGCCCGGTCGAAGGCCTCCTCGCAGGCGAGCTTGGAGGCGGCGTAGCGCCAGCGGCCGCTGGCCGCCGTGGGCCGCAGGGCGCTCTCCTCCCGGAGCGGCCCCGCCGACTCCGCGTACACCTCGGAGGTGGAGGCCGCCAGCACCCTCGGGCGCCCTCCGCAAGTCGAGGCCACGGCTGCGGCCACCGCCTCGCCCAGGACGACGTTCTCGCGCTCGCAGAGCTCCGGGTCCGAGAGGACCGTGCGGACGCCCACCCGACCGGCGAGGTGCACCACGGCCTGGGGCCGGTCCTGGAGCAGCTCGCGCAGGAGCGCCCCGTCCGAGGCGTCCCCGCGCACGACCTCCAGCTCGCCGCGCTCACGGCGGCCCAGCCCCTCGAGCCGCGCGGGGTCCCCGGCCGAGAGGTCGTCAAGGGCGATCACGCGCACCCCCGCCTCCAGCAGGCGGGCCGTGACGGCGGCGCCGATGAAGCCGGCGGCGCCGGTGACGAGTGCGGTCTGGGGCCTGGGCATGCGGGTCGTGGGACGACCGGGCGCGCCGGATCTTCCCCTCGGACGCGAGTCTAGCCCCTGGCCTCCCCGACCTCCCAGCGCCACCGGAGCAGATCCTCGCGGGACCGAGGGCGCGTTCCACCGGGACGGCGCTCGGCTCGCCCGGCCGGGACCGTTAGCCTTCGGGACCCATGACCGGGCCCTCCTCGATCCTCCACCGCGCCGGCGCGCTCGCCCTGCTCGTGACGCTCGGCTGCGGCGGCCAGGGCGAGCCGGCCCGACCCGGCTGGGACGGGCCGGCCCTGCGCTTCGTTCCGGCGACCGGCGCGGCGCCGGCGCCGGGACAGGGGTCTCCCTCGGAGGCCGCGGAGGACGCTGCTCCGGAGCTGGGCTCCGCGCTCGAGCTCCCGGCCGTGGGCGAGGCGGCGGCCCCGTTCACCCTCGATCGGGACCGCCGGCTGGCGGTCCGCCTCCCCGAGGGCGCCCGGGCCACGCTGGCGACCGCCGACGGGGCGCCGCTCCCCGACCGGGCGGCCACCCTGCGCTTCGACGCCGTGGCCGTGGGGCTCCCCGAAGGTGGCTCGGCGTCCCTGCTCGCGGACGGCGCGAGCCTCGCGGTGACCGGCCAGTGGCGGACCTTCACGGTGGAGGCTCCGGACGGGCTGGCCGCGGTGGAGCTGGGCCTCGACCCGAGCGAGGGGGGCGCCGCCGTCCTGCTGCTCTCGGCGCCGCGGACCGTCGACCTCGAGGCCCCGGCCCCGACGGTGATCCTGATCACCTCGGACACCCACCGGGCGGACCACGTGTCCACCATCGCCCCGGGTTCGCCGGTGTCCACGCCCCACATCGATCGCCTCGGGGAGGAGGGAGCGGTCTTCACCAACTGCTTCTCGTCGATCAACAACACGAACCCCTCCCACGTGACCCTTCTCACGGGCGTGCACCCGCGGGACACGAAGATCATCAACAACCACACGCGGCTGCACGTCTCCGCGGACACCCTGGCGGAGCGGTTCCGCGCCGCCGGGTACCAGACCCACGCCGCACTCAGCGCCTTCCACCTCTTCGACGACGTGAGCGGCCTGGGGCAGGGCTTCGACCGCATGAGCGCGCCGGTCCGCGGCGCCCAGGACGGCCGCTTCACCCTGGCTCGCGCCGGGCGCTGGATCGACGACGCCGCCGGGGCGCCGCTCTTCCTCTGGCTCCACCTCTTCGACGCGCACACGCCCTACGAGCTCCCCGACGAGGACATGGCCACGCTCATGGAGGGTCGCCCCGACCCCTACCGGGCGGAGGCCGACCTCGGCCTCGCGGAGAACCGCGTGCCCGCGTGGCTGGCTCGCACGAGGCTGCGGGATCCCGAGTTCGTGACGGCCCTGTACGCCGGGGAGGTGCGCTACCTCGACGGCCTCCTCGGGGACTTCCTCGCCCGGCCGCGGGTGGCGGGCGCCACCATCGCCTTCACCGCCGACCACGGCGAGGCCCTCGGGGAGCAGGACATCTGGTGGGACCACTTCGGCCTGGTGGACCCCACCCTCCACGTGCCCCTCGTGCTCCGGGGGCCGGGGGTGTCGCCGGGGAGCCGGACCGCCGCGCCCGTGCGGCAGATGGACGTGGCGCGCACGCTCCTGCTCATGGCCGGGCTCGACGACGGCGCCTTCCCGGGGCGCGACGTGCGCGAGGTCCTCACGGAGCCCCCCGCCCCCGAGCCGCGCTTCGCCATGTCGGGGCAGGGGATCTCCGCCAGCGTGGAGCTGGAGGGGTGGCTGCTGGAGCTGTATCTACGCGACGTGGTCGACAGCGACTCGGCGCCGGACCACGACCTGGGCGAGGTCCGCCTCTACCACCTGGAGACCGACCCCCGCTGCACCACCGATCGCCTGCTGGACGACCTCGAGCGCGCCCGCCGCATGCGCGCCGCGCTCATCCAGTGGCTGGGCGCCGCGCGCTCCACGGGGATGACCTACGAGAACCAGGAGGTCTCCCCGGCCGTGCAGGCGAAGCTCGCGGAGCTCGGCTACACCGGCGGGCTGGAGTCCATCTACCGCTGGTGGACGCCCGAGAGGCGCGACCCGGGGTGGCTCGAGAATCCCTGGCACCTGGCCTTCGAGAGCACCGGCGCTCCCCGCCTCGATGCCATCGAGCAGCTGCGGGGCCGGATCAGAAGAGCGTCAGGTGGTAGATGACCAGCGCCGTGTAGGCGATGGTCGACACCCAGAGGCCCACGCGGGCCATGCTGAAGTTCTTGTGGACCGTCAGCACCAGCAGCGCGGCGCTGATGAGCGCGGCCTTCAGGAACACGAAGCCGAAGCGCCCGGTGGTGAGCAGCGCGGCCGCCACGGGGTTCACCTCGACGCCGCCGGACTGCAGGTGCACCAGGGTGAAGAAGCTGTCCCCCACGTTCATGGCGGAGATCCAGAGGACCCACAGGAACACCCAGGCCGAGTAGGCGTCCACGAACGACCCCTCGCGCTCCTCCGACCGCTGCGCCGCGCGACGGCGGCCGCCGGTCAGCGAGTAGCGGGAGAGCCTCGGCGTCGGCTGGGCGCGGCGGTCGGTGCGCACCTCCACGAAGACCCCGTCCCGGAGCGGCGGGTCGAAGGGGTTCGAGTGCGTGGCTGTGGGGGTCCCGGACATCGTTGGGTAGATCGGCCCGGGAGGGCTCCGGACCCCAGCAGGACCCGGCGGGATCCGCCCCCACCTCGCCCCTAGCTCGCTTCGAGACACGCCTCCCGGAGCCGGTCCAGGAGCGCCGTGGCGTAGGAGCCCGGGGGCAGGTCGAAGGTCAACCGGAGAGTGAGGCCGTCCTCCCCGTCCTCCAGGCGCCGGAGCCCCGGAGCCCCCACGGGCACGAACATGGGGCGCCGGCTCCCCCTCGGCTGCAGCCCGCCGGGCCGCGCCGGGGCGTCCGTCGCGAGGCCCTCCGCCTCGAACGCGGCGCGCTCCACCTCGCCGGGGCGGCCCAGCGCGCCGGCGAGCCCCGGCGCCCACATGGGCCCGCAGGGCACCGCCCCCTCGGCGGGGTGCTCGGGGGACACGTGGCCGTGGCGGCCGTCGTCCCGGAGGACCACGTCGCCCTCGAGGGCCGCGGCGGCCGTGCCCTCCGCTAGCCGGCGGCCCAGCACGTCGTTGAAGACGGCCCCCTGGAGGATCGCCAGGTGGAAGGCGCGGGAGCTGCGCGGGACGGCGCCGAGCAGCTCCGCGGGGTCGTCCGGGCGGCGCCTGGCCAGCTGACGCGCCACCGGGACCAGGTCCAGGGGGAGGGACGGACAGAGCTCGGCGGCCCGGCGCCGCTCCCCCGGGCTCCCCTCCCGGATCCGGCGGACCAGCTCCGCGGCCCCCTCGCGCTGCGCCGGCGCCGCGGCGTCGGCGAGGGCGGCGAGGTACTCGACGGCCGTCCCGTGCACCAGGCGCCGCGCGAGCTCGAGGCCGCCCGCGCCGAAGCGCTGCTCGCCGTAGGGGTTCGGCATGCCGTCCCGACCGAGCACCGCGAGGGCCCCCTCCATCCGCGGAACCGCCGCCCCGTCCACGCCCCGCAGCACCAGCTCGAAGCGGTTGCCCCGCAGCTCCCCGGGCCGGAGCTTGCGACGCTGCCGGCGCGGCTCGGAGAGGGAGACCCCCTCGAGCTCCAGGGCCATGAGCGCGTCCGGGTCCACGTGCTCCACGGACATGCGCTGCCGGGTCCAGGCCACCGCGTCCTTCCGGCCGGCGAAGCTGACGTCGCCGCCCCTGCGCCCGAGGGCCCGGGCGATCCGGCGCGCCGCGGCGGGGGTGGACACGCCCCGCTTCTCCACGGTGAACCAGACGTGCGTCCCGTCCTCCGCCTCCCCCGGGGGCTCGGCCACGAGCTCCTCGACGACGAAGTCCTCGGGGCGGTCCCGATACCGGAAGGGATCGTCGGTCACGGGGTGCCCCGGCTCAGGCGAGCACGCCCCGCACCACGGCGGGGCCGTCGGCCGGACCGATCAGGCGCTGGTCCAGGCCCTGGAAGGGGAACCGCATGCGCTCCGCGTCGAAGCCGAGCAGGTGCAGCACGGTGGCCTGCAGGTCCCGCACGCTGACCCCGTCCTCGTGGACGGCCGCGCCCAGGTCGTCGGTGGAGCCGTGGACGTGGCCGGCCTTCACGCCGCCGCCGGCCATCCAGATGGAGAAGGCGTCGGGCTGGTGGTCGCGCCCGAGGAACTTGGAGCCGCCCCGGGCCTCGAGCATCGGCGTGCGGCCGAACTCGCCGCCCCAGACCACGAGGGTGTCCTCGAGCAGCCCCGTGCGCTTGAGGTCCGCCATGAGCGCCGCGATGGGCCGGTCCACGTCCCTGCACTTGGCCGGGAACTGGGTGACCAGGTCGTCGTTGGAGCCGGTCCCGTGGATGTCCCAGCCCCAGTCGAAGAGCTGGACGAAGCGCACGCCCGCGGTGAGCAGGTTGCGGGCCAGGAGGCAGTTGCTGGCGAAGGAGCCGTCGCCCGGCCTCGCGCCGTAGCGCGTGAGGGTGTCCTCGGACTCGCGGGAGAGGTCCGTCACCTCGGGGACCTCCATCTGCATGCGGTACGCGAGCTCGTACTGGGCGACCCGCGCGAGGGTCTCGTCGTCCCCGTGACGGTCGTGATCGAGCTCGTTGAGCCGGCGCAGCGCGTCCAGCATCCGTCGGCGCGAGGTGCGGGCGAGCCCCTTGGGGTCGCTCACGTAGAGCACCGGGTCCCCCTTCGAGCGCAGCCGGACGCCCTGGTACTCCGACGGGAGGAAGCCGCTGGACCAGAGGGCCTTGCCGCCGGTCGGGTCGCTGCCGCCGGAGCCGAGCACCACGTAGCCTGGCAGGTTCTGGTTGATGGAGCCGAGGCCCCACGTGACCCAGGACCCCATGGAGGGCTTCCCGTTGACCGCGTTCCCCGTGTACATGAGGAGGTCGGCCGGGGCGTGGTTGAACTGGTCGGTGTGCATGGAGCGCACCACGCACACGTCCGCCG
>JASFWR010000015.1:0-19178 GCA_050049155.1 Planctomycetota bacterium
AGGCGTGGACGTCCAACGCCTCGTCGAGGAGCCCCTCGGTGAGCAGCCTTCCGTGCTCGAGGTCGAGGCTGTACCCGCTCTCGAGACCGAAGGGCGAGCCCATGCCCTCCGCGGTCTCGATGGCGTAGACCGTCCCGCCGCCCTCGAAGCCGCCGAAGATCGCCAGCTCGAGGCCGCGCAGGGTCCCGAGGTCGAGGGCGAGGTGGACGTCCCCGTAGAAGCGCATCCACGCGTCGCCGCCGCCGAGGTCGATGACCTCGACGCCGCCGTCGCCGTCGGCGCTCGCCACCGCGGCCCGCACCAGGTCTGCGGGACCGCGCAGGGTCAGGGTCTGGTCGAGGTCGACGCCCTCACCGCCGGTCAGCGGCAAGGTGCCCACCGTGGGATCCCCTCCCGAGCTGCCGTCCCCGGGCCCTTCGGCCAGGGCAGCACCGGCGCCTAGGGCGACGATGGCAGAGAGGAGGAGCGAGGGCATCCGGGAGCTTGCGCCGGAGCACGTCTCTTTGATGGCCAGTAGGGACTTCATGGTGGAGTGGGTGGCGTGGCTGAGTCCGATGGGCACGGGTCAACTCGTCAGGAAGGTTGGGACGCCGTGTCGGGATCTCCAGTTCCCGCGTCGGCTTGGAAGAGTTCGGGGAGGTCCGACACGAGGCGCGTCATGAGACCGGGCCGGGACTCGAGGAGGACGCGGCAGTCGTCGTTCTCGAGGAAGAGGGAGGCGATGTCCGACGGTGCTCCGCCGGCTTCGAGGTGTCGATCCAGCAGGCGCCGGAACGCGGAGAGCGCGGCGTCGTCCCGGCCGCGGGCGGCCTCGCCCAGGCCGAGGTTGAAGAGCCCCACGGCGAAGCGCGCGTCCCGGGCGATGGCGCCCGAGATGGACAGCCAGCGCCAGAACACCACCGCCGTCCGGTGGTCCTCCTCGCGGAAGTACAGGCGACCGAGCTGCATGGCCGCGTGGGCGCGGCTCGACTCGGAGATCGCGGTGTCGAACACCTCGCGGAACAGGCGGGCCGCGCGCAGCGGGTGCCCCTCCCGGTCGAGGACGTACGCCAGGTAGATCCGCGCCTCCTCGTGGCTCGGGTCGATGTCGATCGCCTGGGAGAGGAGCCGCCGGCCCTTCTCCGCCGGGTCGGCGATGCGCTCCAGGCGCCCGTTGAGCATGTGACGCGCGTGCTGCCAGTCCACGCCGCGGCCGCCCTCCTCGCCGCTGCCGCCCTCCTTGCCGCTGCCGCGGCCCGTCGCCACGACCCCGTCCACGAAGCCGCGCCCGCGGGTGCGGGCCTCCTCCACCGGGACGACCGCCTCGAAGACGCGCTCCCGGAAGCGGGTCGGCTCGAAGGCGGCCAGGGAGTAGGCCTTGCCCAGCTGGTAGAAGATCGTCGCCAGCCGATGGGCCAGGTCGATGTCCTCGGCCGCGCGGGCCATCTCGGCCGCGCCGAGCATGGCGACCCGCGCCTCGAGCCGCTCGGGGTCCGAGAGGTCGCGGTGGAAGCGGGCGAAGCGCCGTACGTCCTCGAAGAACGCCTGAGCCTCGGTGGACTCCTCCAGCAGCACCATGGCGTGGGCCGCCGCGGCCTCGTCCAGCTCTCCGTCCACGAGGCACGAGAGATCCTGCTGGAGCTCGGCCTGCTGGTCCGTGAGCCCGTCGCTCCACCCCTTGCCCTGGAACCACGAGGTCGCCTCGCCGTCGCTCCAGGGCGACGGGTCGGGGCCGTGGGGGCCGTGCTCGGGTTGGTCGTGGGGGTTCATGTCGGGGTTGACGTCCATGGGCCCTAGTCGGGCAACGTCGCTGGGGTACAGGTTCAGGGGCGGATCACTCGGGCGATCGGCCGCAGGGTGGGTTCAGGGGGCCTTCTCGGGGTTCGCGGGGCTGGTCGAGCCGCGGTCGGAGGCCGAGGCGGGGACGGGGGCGGTGCGGCCGACCCGGGCGGGACGGCAGTCGGGCGTCAGCCCCTCGAACACCCGGCGCATGGCCCGGTGGATCTTCCGCCGCGCGCGGAAGATGACCATCTTCAGGTTCTCCAGCTTGATGCCGAGGTCCGCCGCCGCCTCGCGGTAGCTGACGCCGTCCACCTCCACGAGGTGGAGCGCCCGCCGCTCGCGGTCGGAGAGCATGGAGTAGAACTGGATGTAGAGCTGCAGGTAGACGATGAACGCGCGGGAGCACTCCTCCGTCGCCTCCGACTCGAGGGCGCCGCTCAGGGGGGTCCCGGCGGTGTCCACCGGCTGATCGGTGAGGTCCTCGAGGGCGACCTCACGACGCCCACCCCCGGTGCTCCGCGAGCGCATGTGCTTGAGGACCGTGTTGCGGACGATCATCGCCGTCCAGACGCGGAACGCGTCGCTGCGGCTCGCGTCGAAGCGGTGGGGATAGCGGAAGACGTTGAAGAACACCTCCTGCAGCACGTCCCCGGGATCGGCCTTGCTCCCGTAGCGCCGGAGCCGGCCCGCGACCTGGACCACCAGGTGCCCGGCGTTGAGCTCGTAGAGGAGCCCGAAGACCGCCCGCCCGCTCGACTTCCGGAAGCCGTCCATGAGCGCCGTGCTCAGGTGATCGCGGAGCTCGTCGTGCCCCAGCGCCTCGTCCGCGAAGGCCGCGTCGATCCGCTCACGATCCGCGTCGTCGAGCTCGCCCCGTCCGAGCCCTGCGATCCTCTCCTGCAGCCGCGCCTTGCCGTTCACCTCGGCAAGGGGACTGACGTGGAGGACGTTCTGGGCTTGCATGCGGGGAGGAGGCTCGAGCCCGAAGGAGGAGCGCGCGGGGGTCGCGCGCCGCGCTCCGGCGGATCTTCGAGGCTAGCGTCGGTTTCGAAATGGAAGGGCCCGATCGCACGCTTCCGCCGCGCTTCTCAAAACGTCGCCGGAACGACGGCCGAGGAGGACGAGGGGGAAAGGAGGCGGGGGCTCGGGCGGACCCTCGACCGCCGCGACGGGGGGGCCGGACGAGCGAGGGACCCGGGGGACAACTTCCTTACACCGGCGCACCTGGGCGGTTTCGCCCACGGGCCGTGGGGACGGGCGATTTCGCGCTCGGCCCGCGGGGAAGCGGCCAGAAGCGGTGCAGGAAGCGGGGTTTAGGGGCCCAGTTCGTCTCGGCCTGGGACGCTCTTTTGAGCGCCGGGGCGGGTGGATCCGAACGTCGATTCGTTCCAATTCCGGGTGACGCCATGTCCGCCGCCCCCAGGTCCCCAGGCTCCGAAGCCACCCGCGAGTCGATCCTCGAGCAGGCCCGCGAGGTCGGCTTCGACCTCGTGGGGATCGCTCCGTTCGGGCCGCCGCCCGACGCCGCCCACTTCGAGTCGTGGCTCGACGAGGGGCGGCACGGGTCGATGGCCTACCTCGAACGCGGCCGTCGGGCCACGGTCGACCCGCGCTCCCAGTGGCCCGCCGGCAAGTCGCTCCTGGTGGTCGGGCTGGGTCACTCCCGACCGCCGGTCGAGCTCCCCGGCGGCGGCGTCGTCGCGCGGTACGCGGCCGGCCGCGACTACCACAACGTCGTCTCGAAGATGCTGCAGAAGCTCCGGCGCGCGTTGGTGCGCCGCGGCCTCGCCTCCCCTGGCTCCTCCTTCGTCGACGCGACGCCGCTCCTCGAGCGGAGCCACGCGGCGGAGGGCGGCCTCGGGACGAGGTCCAAGGCGGCGAACCTGCTCGACGTCCGCTTCGGCCCCTGGTTCTTCCTCGGGGAGATGATCCTCGACGTCGACCTCTCCCCCACGCCGGCGCCCGATCGCCTCCCCTCGTGCGGCACGTGCACCGCCTGCATCGACGCCTGCCCGACCTCGGCCATCGTCGAGCCCGGGCGCGTGGACGCCACCCGCTGCATCAGCTACCACACCATCGAGCACCGCGGCCTCGTGGGACACGACCTGCGCGCGGCGACGGGCCCCTGGGCCTTCGGCTGCGACGTCTGCTCCGAGGTCTGCCCGTGGGGCTCGAAGGCGCCGGACCTCTCCGCGCGCTTCGGCACCAGGCCGGCCTTCGAGGCGGGCGCGGGGGAGGGCGGCACCCTCGTGGACCTCCTGGACGCCAGCCCGGAGGAGGAGGCCCACCGGGAGCGCTGGCGCGGCTCGCCGCTCCGCCGCCCCGGCCGGGAGGGCCTCGCGCGGAACGCCGCCGTCGCCCTGGGGACCGTGGCCTCGGAGCGCGGCCGGGACGCGCTCCTGCGCTCCCTGGAGTCCGACCCCGCGCCGATGGTCCGGGCCGCGGCGGGCTGGGCCCTGACCCGGGCCCACCTGGAGGACGCGGGCGTCCGCGAGGCGCTCGACCGGGCGCTCCGGCGCGAGGTCGAAGGCATCGCGGCCGACGACCTCAGGGCCTCGCTCGAGCGCGAGGGTTGAGCGCGCGGGGCGCGGCGGGCGCGTCGACTTCGTTGGACGTGCCCCCGTGCCGTCCAGGAATCTGGACGCACCACGCCCCGGGGCCCCCACCGCGGCGCCCGTCCGCCCGCCACGTCCCGGCGAGACACAGCGCGACAGCTCGTCCGCGGCCGGGGCGGCGCCGCCGCGTCCAGAACCTTGGACGCGGCGCGGCCGGCCCCCACGGGACCTGAGACCGGCGTAAGCCCATACCCCGCGGCCCCTTGTGCTCCCCAAGGCCGCTCGAGCTCGCGCTGGCACGCAGGGTGCATTCGGAGGAGCACGATGGACTTCCTCTCCGACTTCCAGAACGACCGCAAGTGGTGCCCCGCCTGCGACGTCTACGTCTCGTACCTGATGAGCATCGAGAAGTCGTACTGCGTGCAGTGCGGCGGCGAGGTGCGGCTCTTCAACGAGGAGGACTGGCTCGCCTTCTCCGAGAAGATGGACGCCCGCAAGCCGCGACGGCGCGGGAAGAAGGACGCTGGTGGAGCGAGGAAGCGTCGTGACACGGCCTGATCCCGGGCCGTCCATGAGAGAGAGCTCCCTCGAGGAGTGACCAGGACCCCCCCTCCGAGCGCCCCCCGGATCCAGCGATCCGGGGGGCGCTCGCTTCGAAGGCGCGCCCGGCCCGGACCCGGAGCCCCGACGGTCCGCGGCCGCGCCCAGGACCGCCCGGAAGGCCCTGCCGCGGATCCCGCGCAGGCGTTACAAACCGGGCGCCATGACCGACCACGCCACCGCACCCGACCCAACCTCCGCGCCCGAGGCGACCCTCGACGCGGTTCGCGCCCGCTACGCCGAGGGGGCCCGCCAGCAGGTGCCCGAGCTCTGCTGCCCCGTGGACTACGACGCCTCGTTGCTCGCCGTGCTCCCCGAGGAGATCGTCGAACGTGACTACGGCTGCGGGGACCCGAGCCGCTTCGTCCGCGAGGGCGACGTGGTCGTGGACCTGGGCTCGGGCGCGGGGAAGATCTGCTACATGGCCAGCCAGCTCGTCGGCCCGCGTGGCCGGGTCATCGGGGTCGACGCCACGGACGAGATGCTCGCCCTCGCCCGGGAGCACCAGGCCTCGGTCGGGGACCGCATCGGGTGGCACAACGTGGAGTTCCGGCGGGGCCACATCCAGGACCTGGGGCTGGACCACGACGCGCTGGGCGCGTGGCTGGCGGACCACCCGGTCGCGGACGTGGCGGGCCTCGAGGCGCTGGAGCGGCGCCGCGCCGAGCTCCGGCGCGAGGCCCCCATGGTCGCCGACGACTCGGTCGACGTCGTCCTCTCGAACTGCGTGCTCAACCTCGTCGACCCCGCCGACAAGCCGCGCATGTTCGCCGAGATCCACCGGGTCCTGAAGCGCGGCGGGCGGGCCGCCATCAGCGACATCGTCTCCGACGAGGACGTGCCCGAGGAGATGCAGCGGGACCCCGAGCTCTGGTCGGGGTGCATCTCCGGCGCCATGCGCGAGGACCGCTTCCTCGAGGCCTTCGCGGAGGCCGGGCTCCACGGCGTCGAGGTCGTCAGCTACCAGTCGGAGCCCTGGGCGGTCGTGAACGGCATCGAGTTCCGCTCCATGACCGTCCTCGCCCACAAGGGCAAGGAGGGGCCGTGCGACGACCACCGCGAGGCCGTGATCTACAAGGGGCCCTGGAAGGAGGTCGTGGACGACGACGGGCACACCCTCGCCCGCGGGGTCCGCACGGCCGTGTGTCGGAAGACCTTCGAGATCTACACCCGGGAGCCCTACGCCTCCCAGTTCATCGCCGTGCCGCCGCTCCTCGAGGTCGAGGCCGCGGACGCCGAGCCGTTCGACTGCCGCCGGAACGCCCTGCGCTCCCCCGCCGAGACGAAGCGGGGCGTCGTGCGAGCGGAGGTCGCCCCCGGGACCGGCGCCTGCTGCGAGCCCGCGCCCGAGGGTGGTCCGTCGTGCTGCTGACCGGGGAGCAGCGGCGCCGCCACCTCGAGGGCGCGCGACTGCTGCTCATCTTCACCCCTGACCTCGCGGGGACGAGGCCCCTGGACGCGCTGGAGCGCGCGCTCCCCCACGTGGACGTGGTCCAGGTGCGACCGAAGCCCCTCGGGGACCGGGCCGAGGGCGCCCCCGCCGGCGCGACGATCACGCGGGCCGGCGAGGCCGCCCGATGGTGCCGTCAGGTGCTCGCCCTGAGGGACCGCGCGGGGCTCGAACGACCCCCGCTCGTGGTGGTGAACGATCGCGTGGACGTGGCCGTGGCCCTCGCCGAGGAGGGGCTGGACGGGGTTCACGTGGGGGCCGATGACACGCCTGCCCGCGTCGCGCGGGACGTGCTGGGCCCCGACCTGCTCCTCGGGCTCTCGACCCACGGCGCGGCGGAGGTCGCGGCCGCCCTGGAGGCCCCCGTCGACCTGCTCGGCTTCGGCCCGATCTTCCCGACGGCCACCAAGGGCTACGGGACGGGCGCCGCGGACGCCGGCCACCCGGACATCGTCGGCCCCGAGCGCGCGTGGCTCGCGGCCGAGTCGTCCGCGGTCCCGGTCTTCCCCATCGGCGGCATCGACCTCTCGAACGCCGATCAGCTCGACCGCGTCGGGCGCGCCGCGGTGGGCTCGGCCGTCCTCGGCGCGGAGGACCCCGCCGCCGCCGCCGTGGCGCTCCGACGGCTGCTCGAGCTCGACGAGCGCTGAACCCTCAGCGCAGGATCAGCGTCGCGTCCCCGTAGCTGTAGAAGCGGTAGCGCGCCTCGATGGCCGCGCGGTACATGGCGAGGGTCTCCTCGGTCCCGATGAACGAGGCCACGAGCATCACGAGCGTGCTCTTCGGGAGGTGGAAGTTGGTGAGCAGCCCGTCGCAGACCGCCGGGCCGTGACCGGGTCGCAGGAAGATGCTCGTCTCCCCACGCCCGGGAACGACGCACGCGCGCCCCGAGGCCCCGTCGGTGTTCTCATCGCCACGGCACGACTCGAGGACGCGGGCGCTCGTGGTCCCGACGGCGATCACACGGCCGCCCCGCTCTCGCGTCGCGCGCACCGCCTCCGCGCACGCCTCCGAGAGCTCGTAGCGCTCCGAGTGCATGCGGTGGTCCTCCACCTCGTCGGCCGTGACGGGTAGGAAGGTGCCCGCGCCCACGTGCAGCGTGACCCGCGCCACCTCGACCCCCCGGTCGGCGAGCCGCTCGAGGAGCGCCTCGGTGAAGTGCAGCCCGGCGGTGGGCGCCGCCACCGCCCCCGGCCGCGCCGCGTACACGGTCTGGTACCGCTCCTCGTCCTCCTCCCCCGCGGCTCGCTGGATGTACGGCGGCAGGGGCATGGCCCCGCAGCGGTGCAGCAGGTCCTCCACCGGGACACGCTCCGACCCGGCCCCCCCGTCGGCCTCGAGGGTGACCGCCCAGGTCCCGTCGGCGGCGGACCGCTCGAGCATCCGAGCGACCACCCCGGCGCCGCACCGGAGGCGCTCCCCGGCCTTCAGCTTCTTCGCCGGCCGCGCCATGGCCCGCCATCCGCCCTCCTCCTCGAAGCCCGCCGCCGGCTCGAGGAAGAGGAGCTCCACCTGCCCCCCGGTCTCCCGCTGACAGCGCACCCGAGCGGGCAGCACCCGCGTGTCGTTGACCACGAGCAGGTCCCCCTCGGCGAGCTGATCGGGGAGGTCACGGACGTGCGCGTGGGCGAGGGCCCCGCCGTCCGTCGCCCGGCGGATCAGCAGGCGCGCGGCGTCCCTCGGGCTCACGGGCGCCTGCGCGATGCGCTCCTCGGGGAGGTCGAAGTCGAAGTCGGCGGTGCGCAAGGGCTCTCGGGGATGACGGGTGGGCGCCTGGAGGGAGGTGCGAGATCCTATCGAGCGGGGGCCTGAAGCGGCCATCCGGAGTCCAGCCGTAGGGTGCGGAGGCGATTCCGCGGAGCGACGTTGAGTCGGCCCCCCCGGTTCGCACTACTGCCGTCGGCCACGGGCACGCGGCGGAGCTCCCTCGACCCCGGGGGGGGACTCGGAGGAGCATGAGCCCGTGCTCGCTGGCCAATTTCCAAGGAGCCCCCGGTCGCGCTCGCCGCGCCGGGGGCTCCCCTTCTGTCCCCCTGAACGCCCGCGCTCCCCGCGAGTGCCCGACGCGGGAGCCCCGGCCTCAGGGGCGCTCCCCCATCAGCACCCGCGCCACCGCGTCGAGGTCCGCGAGGCCGAGGTCCCGGGCGCGGGCGGAGAGGGTGTCCGGGTCCCACCCGCAGTAGGCCGCCGCGCGCGTCTTGTTGAAGCGGCCCGAGCTGGTGCGCGTGACCCAGAGCGCCGAGGCCACGTCGAGGGGGGCGGGCTCCCGGGAGGGGAGCCTGGGGACGACCTCGAGCTCCGCGCCAGCGAGGGCGTGGACCACCGCTCGCAAGTCGACCGCCGCCCCGTCGATCCGCAGGCAGACGCGGCGGACCACGTCCTCCAGCGCCGCGGCGTTCCCCTCCCAGGGCTGCCGCCAGAGGAGGGCGTCCACCTCGTCGGGGACGTCGCGCCAACCCACGGGGTCCCCGGGGCTCACGCTGGCCTCCCAGCGTCGGGCCATGGCCCTGGCGAGGGAGGGGATCCTGTGCCGGACCCGGCGGAGGGGCGTCGCGCGGAGGTCCAACCGCTCGAGGTTCCGAAGGAGGTCCGGGTGCTGACGGGCCGAGAGAACGGGCTCGCGCCGGTCCGTCCGCTCGTCGCCCGCCGCCTCGAGGGCGGTGGCGATCACCCGCGGCCGCTCTTGCGTGGGCCGCTCGAGCGCGCGGACGAGGGACGCCTGGGCCCCGGCGTCGAGGCACCCGATGTCCGTGAGCACCACCGTCTCCACCTCGGCAGCGCCGAGCGCCTCCTCGACCCCCGTCGCCGTGAGGCCGAAGCCCGAGACCTGCACGAGGCCGGACCGGCCCGGCCTCGGGCGGCGAGCGTGGTGCACCGCGCGAGCGAGGGTGCGCCGACCGGACCCCGCCTCGCCGCGGACCATCAGGTCCGCGCCCGTCCTCGCCAGCGCCTCGACCCGGTCGAGGCGCGCGCCCTCGTCCGCCGCGAGGGCGTCGAGGACGAGGCCCGCGCCGCCGCGGCGCCGATCGCGCAGGTCGAGGGCCGCGACGCGGACACGGCGGGCCTGGTGCGCCAGCCGCTCCGCCCACCGGCGCGCGTCCCGCTCCCGGCCATCGCCCCGCCTCGCGGACTCGACGACGACCACCGCGTCCGCGCCGTTTGCCCCCGGGACCGCGATGGCCACCCCGGCCCTCGCGCCCGGATGGAGCATGGCCGCCTCGTCGTTCGAGCCGGGCTCGTACCGGACGAAGCCCCCGGCCGCGAGCACCCGCCGGACGGCCCAGAGCCCGGACCGCTCCGGATCACCGAGGCGTTCGCCCTGACCTCCCTGGGCGACGAGCTCGAGGTCGCCGTGCTCCCCGAGCCGCTGGAGCACCGCCCAGCGCCGCTCCGTGGTCTTCAGGCCCAGCTCCTCGACGAGCTCCTCCCAGAGCCGGCGGAGCCCCGCGCGGGCCCGCTGTTCCTCCGCCCCGAGCGCCTCCCCGGCGACCTCGTGCACCCGCACCGCCGCGCCGCCCCGGTTCCGGAGGGTCGGGTGGGCCGCGGCCCCCCGGGCGAGGTCCGCGAGGCGCTCCGCGGACGGCAGCAGGCGGTGCGCGAACTCCATCCAGAGGACCGCGACGACCTCCGCCCCGCGGAGCACCGGCAGGGCGATGGCCGCCCTCGGCGGAGCCCCGTCCGGATCGATGCAGGCTCGACCGAGCCCCTCGTCCCGGCCACCCTCCTCGGCCCCCAGCACGAGGACCACGGGCCGCGCCTCCAGGAGCGCCACCGCGAGCGCCGAGCTCTCCGCCCTCCTCGCCCCCGCGCCGGCGACGACGTGGCGGCGCCCTCGGAGCCAGTCTTCGAGGCTCCCCTCGAGCCCGGGCGCGACGTCGGACCAGGCCTCGCGCAGCCGCCCGTCGTCGAGCACCAGCGAGACCAGGGCCTGGGCACCCAGCTCCTGACGGCCCGGGAGCCGCGGGCGCGCACCGCCCTCCGCCGTGGGGCGCACGATGGGCGGGCGCTCGGCCCCGCGGGGGGGCTCGATCCTGGAGACCAGCCTCGCCCACGCCGGCGGGACGTCGTGCCCGAACCTCCGGAAGGCCCCCTCGAGGGCGGGGAGCGGCCCGTCCCCGCGGAGCCACTCCAGGGCGAGCGCCAGCGCGTGCAGGTTGTTCGTGACGTCCGAGGGAAGCCTGGGGACGGGGCCGCCGCGCTGCACGGTCCGCGCGGCGCCGTCCAGGTCGCCCCGGTCGAGCTGGATCGACGTGAGCTCGGCGAGCAGCTCCATCCGCTCGTCGCGGACGCGACGCCCGCGCCGCCCGTCCACGCTCCGGAGCGTCTCCTCGAGGAGCGCCTCCGCGGCGCCGGCGTCCCCGCGATAGCGCTCGAACCGGGCGCGCCAGATCCGTGCGCGCCGTTCGAGGTCGGGCGCCACGC
The DNA here is from genome assembly GCA_050049155.1 of Planctomycetota bacterium. Taxonomy (GTDB): domain Bacteria; phylum Planctomycetota; class UBA1135; order UBA1135; genus Saltatorellus. The sequence continues at coordinate 10,789 of JASFWR010000015.1, forward strand.
CCGGGCGAGCGGTCCAGGACTCGAGCCACTCCAGGAGGTGCTCCATCCCGTCCAGGGGCGAGCTCCCCGGCGCGGGCAGGTCGACCCCCGCGCCCTCGGCCCTGCGCCCGGCGAGCTCCAGCAGGGCTCGCGTCGCCTCGGTGTAGGTCCCCCGCGCCGCGGGCAGGGTGGCGAAGGTACCCGGCGACCTGCAAGGGGACGCCGCGTGGACGAGGAGGTCCTCCAGGACGCGCACGCCCTCGTTCAGGTCGTGCTCGCGGAGCGCGGCGACCGCCCGCTGCGGATCCACCGCCGCGGAGCCGGAGCGCGAGTCGGCCGTCTCGAGGGCCACCAGCTGGAAGGCGGTGCGGAGCCTGCGCGCGACCTCGAGCTCATGGGCCTCGGCGCGCCCCATGAGGGCCTCGACCGGGTCGCCCGACGCCCCCGACACCTCCGCCGCACCGCGTCGCTCGGGAGCGCTCAAGCCGCGCCCTCCTCTCCGGCCGCGCGCACGAGGGCGGCGAGCACGCCGCGGGAGCGGCGCGCGACCACCGCCGCCGCGACCCCCTCACGGCGCGCGGCCACCTCGATGGGCTCCCCGGCCACGACGGTGGACCAGAACGCGGCCCGCTCCTCACCGCTCCGTCGGTTGAAGGCGACGCAGGCGCGGCCCAGCGCCTCGCAGGTCAACCCGGCCCCGGGGGCCAGGGCCGCCAGGAAGGGGCCGGGCGCCGTCTCGGGCGCCGCGCCCTGCTCGACGACCTCCGCGATGGCCCCGTCCATCTGCTCCCGGAGCCAGCTTTCGGAGACGGAGGGGCCGCGCAGGGCGGCGCCGTGCGCGATGCGCGCGAGCGCCCTGAGGACGACCCGGTCCACGTCCACCAGCCGCGCGTGGAGGGTGATCCGCTCCGCGGCCAGGGCCCGGACGCGCAGCGGGTCCCCGCGGAGCAGCTGCTCGAGGATCACCTCGACCCGAGCGCCGGTGAGGTAGCGGCGCCAGGCGGGCACGGGCCGCCAGCCCGCGCGGAGCGGCCAGCGGAGGGGCGAGTCTTGGGACCGTACGGTCATGGAGGGCAGGCTGGCGGCGAGCGGGAGGCTCGCCGTCACGGAGACCGCCCGACCGTAGGCGAGGTCCGCCAATCTCGCTCGTGGTCCCTCAGCGAGGGCCTCCACGAGGGGTGTGACGATCGGTCCGGAGCGCGATTCCCCGGATCGCTCCCCGGAGGCCGGGTCGCCCCCCGGAGGCATGTGGAGAACGGCTTCCCCGCCCAAGCTTCGCCCGCGAGGGGGGAGAAGCACTATCCTCCCCCGCCCGGCCCCCTCCGTGGGCCCCCCACGGACCCCGCTCGGTCCCCTCCCCCCCCGAACCGCCCCCCAGCAAGGCATGTCCGAACCCGCACCCTCCGTCCCGAGGATCCTCGAAGGCAAGACCGGCGTCATCCTCGGGGTGGCGAACAAGCGCTCCCTCGCCTGGGGCTGCGCCCGCTCCCTCGCCGACGCCGGCATGCGGCTCGCGTTCACCTACGCCAACGAGCGGCTGAAGGGCGCGGTCGACAAGCTCGCGGAGGAGTGCCCCGGCTCCATCACGCTGCCCTGCGACGTGACGCGCCCGGAGGAGGTCACCTCGGCCTTCGAGACGATCGGCGAGGAGTTCGGCGGGCTCGACGCCATGGTGCACGCCATCGCGTTCGCCCGCCGCGAGGAGCTCCAGGGCAGCTTCTTCGACACCTCCAAGGACGGCTACATGCTCGCCCACGAGGTGTCCGCCTACTCCCTCACGGCGGTCACGCGCGCGGCGCTGCCCCTGATGGAGGGGCGCGAGGGTTCGATCGTCACCCTGAGCTACCTCGGCGCCGACCGCGTCGTGCCCAACTACAACGTCATGGGCATCGCCAAGGCCGCGCTCGAGGCCTCGGTCCGCTACCTCGCCGCCGACGTCGGCCCCCGCGGCCTGCGTGTCAACGCCATCAGCGCCGGCCCCATCCGGACCCTCTCGGCGTCCGGCGTGAAGGACTTCGGTACGATGCTCGACCGCATCGCCGAGAAGGCTCCGCTGCGCCGGAACGTGACCGCCGAGGAGGTGGGTGACACCTGCCTCTTCCTCGTCGGCCCCCACTCGCGGGGCATCACCGGCACCACCATCTTCGTCGACGCGGGCTACCACGTCATGGGCCTCTGACCCGTCGACGTCCCGCCCGAGCGTCCGCGCCCCCTCTCCCCACCCCGAGATGATGATCCTCGCCACGCCCCTCCTCGCCGCCGCGCTCTGCGCCCCCTCGGTCCCCGTCGAGCCGCCGTCGCTCCCGCTCGCCGCGGCGAGCGCCGAGGACCCGCCCATCCCGGACTGCGGCGAGATGAAGATGCTGCCCTCCGGTCTGCGCTACTGCGTCATGAAGGAGGGCGACGGCTCCGCGAGCCCGGCCATGGGCGACCTCGTCCGCGTGGACTACACCGGCTGGAACCTCGACGGGTCGGTCTTCGACAGCTCCCGCACCCCGCGCCGCCCCGGGCTCGAGCCCCAGCCCGCGGAGTTCCCGGTCGGCGGCCTGATCGACGGCTGGAACGAGGCGCTGCAGCTCATGTCCCCCGGCGCCCAGTGGAAGCTCTACGTGCCCTCGGCCCTCGGCTACGGCGAGCGGGGCTCACCTCCCAAGATCGCCGCCAACGCGGACCTGATCTTCGAGGTCGAGCTCCACGCGATCGTCGACCGCGCGCTGCCCTACGCCCCCTTCGACGCCGAGGCGGAGGGCGTCATCGAGAAGCCCTCGGGCGCCAAGGTGCAGGTCCTCACCGCCGGCGAGGGCAAGACCATCGCGGACTCGGACCTCGGCCTGGTGAAGTTCTCCTGCTTCACGCCGGAGGGCGAGTTCGTCCTCGGGCACACGAGCCAGGGCGGCCCCCTCACCCTCTCCGCCAAGAGCGCGCCGCTGCCCTTCATGCGCGACGCGATCGCGCACCTCGCCTCGGGCTCGCGCATCGTCATGCAGGTCCCCACGAAGATCGGGATCGGCCAGCGCAGCGGCAGCCCGACCCTCAAGCCCGGCTCGGACGAGATCTGGGTCCTCGAGTGCACCGGGACCATGACCTTCACCAAGCCCGAGTTCCAATTCCCCCCCGACTCCGAGCTCACCACCACGGCCTCGGGGCTGAAGTACAAGACCATCCGTGAGGGCACCGGGCGTTCGCCCAAGGCGTCCAACCGGGTCAGCGCGCACTACGCCGGCTGGCTCACGGACGGGACCGGCTTCGACAACTCCTACGACCGCGGCGCGCCCACGGACTTCGGCCTCGGCCAGGTCATCAAGGGCTGGACCGAGGGCCTCCAGCTCATGAAGGAGGGTGGGGCGACGCTCTTCGTCATCCCGCCGGAGATCGGCTACGGCGCGCGCGGCGCGGGCGGCGCGATCCCCCCGAACGCCACGCTCGTCTTCTACGTCGAGCTCGTCGCCGTCAAGTGACGGACCGCGCCGATCGATCGGAGCGGCCGGACCCCGCGCGGTTCCCGATCGACGACAAGCGCGTCTACGACGCCTACATCGCCGGCCGCAGGAGCGCGGCCATCGCCGCCGCCGTGCGGGCGGGTCTCTTCGACCTGCTCGCCGGCGCGGACGGCGCCACGACCGAGGAGCAGGTGCGCGAGTCCATGGGCTGGAGCCCGCGAGGCACCCGCTCCATGCTCGACGCCCTCACCGCGATGGGCTTCGTCGAGGCGGTCCCCGGGGGCTTCCGTCCGTCGCCGGACGCCTGCGCCTACCTCACCCGAGGAGCCGAGGGGTCGCTCTGGGGCCTGATCGACATGGAGGTCGACAGCTTCCTCTCCCCCGCCGCCCTCCTACGGTCCCTCGAGGCCGACCGCGCCACCGTCTACGGGGACGAGGACCCCTGGGAGGCCCACGGCGCCGACCCGGAGCGCGCGCGGGCCTTCACCGCCGCCATGCACAGCGTGAGCGCCCGCCCGGCGGCGGGCGTCGCCGAGCGCGTGGACCTCGCGGGGACGCGGCGCCTCCTGGACGTGGGCGGCGGGAGCGGCGCCCTCGCCATCGCGCTCGCGGAGGCGAACCCGGCGCTGGAGTGCGTGATCTGGGACATCCCGGCGGTCTGCCCCCTGGCGGACGAGTACGTGGCGGCCGCAGGCTGCTCGGAGCGCGTCCGGAGCCTCCCGGGTGACATGTTCGCCGAGCCGTTCCCCCCGGGCTTCGACGCGGTGCTGCTCTCGCAGATCCTGCACGACTGGAGCTTCGAGACCGGCGCGACCCTCGTCGGGAAGGCCTTCGACGCGCTGCCGTCCGGCGGCCGCCTGCTGGTGCACGAGAAGCTCGTCGAGGACGACGGGAGCGGCCCGCTGGCGAACCAGCTCGTCCACCTCGACATGCTCGTTTGGACCGAGGGCCAGCAGTACCGGGTCTCGGAGCTCACCGAGCTGCTGGAGCGGACCGGGTTCGTCGGGGTGGAGCGCGTCCGCACCGCGGGCTACTGGAGCGTCGTCCACGGGACGAGGCCCTGAGCCGCGCTCAGGAGGTCCAGCGCGAGCCGCGGACCCGGAAGCGCAGGGGGAGCGCCGCGCTCCGCGTGATCCCGACCCGGGGCCCGACCTCGACGTCCGGCTCCTCCCGGCCCAGCTCGCGGTCCACGAGCCGCAGCGGCCCGCCGCCCAGCAGGAGGAGCCGGTCGTGCTCCCGCTCGATCCCCATGGCCCGGGTGAGGCGGCCGGGCCCCCGGGCGAGGTCCCGGTCCCGCACCGCCGGACCGCGCCGCCGGCGCATGACGTCGAGCCCCTCCAGGGGCTCGAGGGCCCGGACCAGCACAGCCTCCCCCGCGCCCGGCTCGCCGGTGACGACGTTGAAGCAGAGGTGGAGGCCGTAGATCAGGTAGACGTACGCGTGCCCCGCGGGGAGGAACATCGCGCCGTTCCGGGCGGTCTCCCCGCTCGCCGAGTGCGAGGCCTCGTCCCCCACCGGGAGGTACGCCTCCGTCTCCACCACGCGCCCTCGAACGAGCGCGCCCCCCACCTCGACCTCGAGCACGGCCCCGAGGAGCCGCGGCGCTGCGACCTCCGCCCCGGCCTCCAGCACGTCGAGCGGGAAGGTCACCCCCGCTCCTTCTTGAAGATCATCAGGTGCTGAAAGCCCCGCAGGAAGAAGTTCCCCTCCGCCGCCGCCTTGTGGAACGCGGGCTTCTCCAGCTTCCGGTTCCCGCGCACCACCGAGACGTGGTCGATGGGCCGGAAGCGCTGGCAGAGCGCGGACGAGAGCCGCGCGCCGATGGGGACGAAGCCCCGCTTCTTCTCGAAGGAGTCGCTGACGTAGACGGCGAGGTAGCGGCGGTCCCTGAGCACGCGGTCGGCCTCCCCGAAGGCCTGGTCCATGGCCTCGAAGTACGCGTCGTCGAAGGCGCTGAGCTTGCCGATGCAGGCGGGGTCGTCCGAGTAGTCGATGTGAGTGCCGTACGGCGGGTCCATGAAGACGAAGTCCGCCTTGCCGTCCTCCAGGGGGAGCGCGCGGGCGTCCGCCCGGAAGACGTCCTCCCTCACGGGGCGCAGGTCGTAGCCGAGGGCCTTGCGGCCCATGTCCCGCGCCACATCGAGCGTGGTCCCCCCGCCGCAGAAGGGATCGATCACGAGGTCCCCCTCCCGCGTGTACCGCTCCAGCAGGTTCCAGATCACCCAGGCCGGGGTCCGTCCCTCGTAACCCGGCACGCCCATGGGCGTGTCCGAGTACTGCTGGCTCGGGTAGTACCAGAGCGTGGTCGTCTGCTGCCGCAGCGCCGGACGCTGGGGTCGGCCGCCGCCGCGTCCGCCGCCTCCGCCTCTCGATCCTCGTCGTGCCATGCCGCAGGAGCGTAGTCGGGAACCGGCTCCGGCGCACCGACGCGCCGTCGCCTTCGGAGCGGCCGGCGCGACCTCGGAGCGAGCGCCGGGCACGGCCCCTCGGCCCCGCGAACGAGCCCTGGAGAGGCCCCAGGGCCCCCCCGACGCCGTCGAACTCGCCGGATCCACGGGCCCGGGGCATGGTGAGGGCATGCCGATCCACTTCCACCACAGCGGCGAGGGGCCGGCGGCCCTGTTCATCCACGGCTTCCCCCTGGACCACAGCATGTGGGCGGCGCAGGTCCGCCGCATGGGCGACCTCGCGACCTGCATCGCCCCGGACCTCTCCGGGTTCGGCGCCTCGCCGCACGACGGGAGCGAGCGGCTCTCCATGGAGCGGCACGCCGACGACATGGCGCGCGTCCTCGACGGCTGCGAGGTGGAGCAGGCGGACGTGATCGCCCTCTCCATGGGCGGGTACGTCGCGCTCGCCATGTGGGAGCTGCACCGGGAGCGAATCCGCTCCCTCTCCCTCGTGGACACCCGCGCCGAGGCCGACGGGCCCGAGGGGAAGGACGCGCGGGACGCCGCTCGTGAGCACCTCCAGACCGTCGGGGTCGAGCGCTTCGCCGGGGAGATGGTCGAGAAGCTCGTGGCCCCGGACGCCCGGCCGAAGGTGCGCAAGGAGCTCCTCGCGATGATGGAGAACACCTCCTACGAGACCATCGCCGCGGCGCTGATCGGCATGCGGGACCGCGCGGACCGCACGGGGCTGCTGGCCTCGATCGACGTGCCCGCCCTCGTGCTGTGCGGCGAGCTCGACGTCATCACGCCCCCGGCGTCGGCGCACGCCATGGCGGACGCCATCCCCGACGCGCGGGTGGAGATCATCGAGGGCGTCGGGCACATGACGCCGATGGAGGCGCCCGACGCCGTCACCGGGGCGCTGCGCTCGTTCCTCGTGGAGCGGGTGCGGCCGAGCTGAGCCCCGTGGCGAGCCAGGGGCCACGACCGCCGGTCGCGGCGAGCCGCTCGTGAGCTGACCTGCGAGCCTCACCCCTGGCGCGCAGCCGTCGAGCGCGGCCGGAGGGCTCAGCCGGAGGGCAGATCGTCGGCGAGCCGCAGCACGCTGGGGACGCAGGCGTCCACGAGGCGCTCCTCCCTTGGGAGGTGCACCTGGTCCACGGCCCAGGGGGCCGCGCCCTCCCCCTGCCGGAGCAGCAGGCGGATGGACAGCGGGAGCTCGCCCGCGCGACGCATGGCCGCCGGCGTGGCCAGGTCCAGCGACGCCACGTCACCGATGACCACGTCCGGTCGCTCCTGCGCGAGGATCTCCCGGTAGAAGGGGCGATCCAGGTGGACCGCGCGCCCCGCGAACTCCTCCCGCGGCTCCGGCCCCTCGATCCACCACTTGCGCGCGTCGCCCACGAAGCGCAGCAGGCCTCCCTCCTCGACCCCCGCGTCGGCGAAGAGCCGGCGGAGCTTGGCCGTCGGCGAGTTCGAGACGATCACCAGCTCGACCCCGGCGCCCAGGATCCGCTCGCAGAGCGCCCGCGCGCCGTCCACCAGGGCGTGCCCGTGATCGTCCAGGTACGTCCGCATGGCAGGCCCGAACAGCCCCGACCCGTAGTCGTGAGCCGACGCGTGCCCCAGCCGCGCGATCCCCGCGCGCCACCGGTCCGCGCCGGGCGCCTCGCCCCCGTCGTCGAGGAAGCGGCAGACCGCCCCGGTCGCGAGCAGCTCGTCCTCGTCCACGAAGGCCGTCAGGTAGCCCCGCGGCCACCACCCGTTGGACTCCGGCGCCCTGTGGGTGGCCTCGAGGAACCCGTCGAACTCCTCCCGCGCGCGCTCCTCGGGGATCCCGAGGTCCCGCGCGGCCTCGGTCACGAACCACTGGTTGATGAAGCGCGCCTCACCCGCCTGGTCCGTCCAGACACCGTCGAAGTCGGAGAGGATCTTCATCGTGAGGCTCTTCGTGCCGCTCGGCCGAGCGGACGCGGGGCGCGGGACGCCGCCGGCGCGCGCCTTCGGTGCCCGGGGTCCGTTCGATACCATCCTCCCATGACGGACAGGGAGGAGCTCCGGATCACCGTCCCCCATCAGGGGGTCCGGGACGTCAGCGCGCTCCTCGACGTGCCCGCCGCCCCGCCGCGCGCGGTCCTCGTCCTGGCCCACGGGAGCGGGGCGCCCATGACCTCGGACTTCCTCGAGGCGGTCGCGCCGAGGCTCGCCGAGGCCGCGGGGATCGCCGTCCTCCGCTTCAACTACGCCTACGCGGAGCTGATGGTCCGTACCGGTGGCCGGCGGCCTCCCGAGCGGCGGCCCGCGCTGGAGGCGGTGCACCGCGCGGCCCTGGAGGCGACCCGCGGGCGGTTCCCGGACCTGCCGCTGCTGGCTGGCGGGAAGTCCCTCGGCGGGCGGATCTCCACCCTGATGGCCGCGGACGGGGAGGCGATGGACGGCCTCGTCCTCCTCGGGTACCCCCTGCACCCGCCGGGCAAGCCGGACCGACAGCGGGTCGAGCACTTCCCCGAGGTGTCGGTGCCCGCGCTCTTCCTGCAAGGCACCCGCGACGCGCTGGCCGACCTCGACCTGCTGCGACCCG
>JASFWR010000214.1:0-6499 GCA_050049155.1 Planctomycetota bacterium
CCCGGAGGCGGACCCGCTCCCGCCCCGGGAGCTCTACTGGATCTGGAGCTCCGCCGGGAACCGCCGGGCCCTGCGGTGGGGGGACTGGAAGGTCGTGAAGTACGGCAAGAAGGCGCCCGCCGCGGCGGAGGACTGGAAGCTGTTCCACCTGGGCCGGGATCCCAAGGAGCAGGACGACGTCGGGGACCGCGAGCCCGAGGTGCGCGCGGACCTGCACCGGCGGTTCCTCGCGCAGCGGGCCAGGGACCGCCGCCCCGAGCGCTGAGGTCTCTTGGGCTGACGTCCGGGGCGCCAGGTGCCCCGGGGACGCCGGGGCAGGGCGCCCTCAGGGACGCCTCGTGCCCCTCATCGCTGCATCAGGACGAGGCGGGCGTGCTGTTCCCGTCTCACGGCGACCCTCGGGGCCGATTTGCGGCTTCCAAGCTCATCAGGGCGCCTCCCGGGCGCCGAGAGGGGACTCAGGGCCGATCCGGCCCCGAGCGATGTCGACCCCCGCACACCCCCAGGAGCGCGCCCGCGCCGCCCACAACGACGACCGCGTCCGCCTGGGGGCGGGGCGCTCGGGCGAGGTCTTCGCGGAGATCACGCCCGGGGGCCTCGAGCTCGCGTGCAAGGTCTTCGTCCCGGACCGCGCCAGCACCCTGGTCAACGTGGTGCTCACCGGGGCGGCCAACCCGTACCGGTGGGATCCGCACGCCGTGCGCTGCGCGGTGCTCCGGCGGCAGCTGCTGGAGGTCCTGGTGGACTGGTGGTTCGACGGGGCGCTGCGGCTCCCGGGCACCGAGGGGTCGCGGTGGAACGAGCGGCACGGCGCGTACGAGCTCCGGGCGGAGCGGGTGCAGGGCCGTCACACGCGGCTCCGGCATGGCTTCGGCGAGGGTGCGCCGTCCACCGAGGCCGCCGAGCTCCGGGACCGGATCATGGGGCCTCTGCAGCACCACCTCGAGTCCAGCGGCTTCGACGGCCTCCTCTGGCAGGCGGGGCGCGGCAACCCCGTCGCCGCGGGCAACTTCATGCGCGATCTCACCGAGGGTGGCGCCCGGTGGGTCTGGATCGACGCCGAGTCGGGGGTGCCGGCCCTCTTCCCGCTGGCGTTCTGGACCCTCCTCACCGACTACCTGCCGCTCTGCGTCAAGCACCGCCGGTGGCTCTTCGACGACGTGGACACGGAGCGGCTGCGGCGCTACCTGGGCCACCACTCGCACGAGCTGCGGCACCGCCTCGGGCCGGAGGGGCACGAGCGGCTGCTCGCGCTCTCGGACGAGCTGAACGACGAGCAGTGGCGCTGGCGCCTCCTGCGCCGCCACCAGCGGGGCGTGCGCGGCGCCGAGGCCGCAGGGACGCTCGGCGCCGAGCGCGCGGAGTGGTACATGGAGCGGCCCTTGGCGTGGAACCTGCGCCAGCTCGGCCGGGGCGCCATGGCGGCGGGGCGACTCGCCGGGCGGGGACTTGCGCGGCTCCCGGGGCTGGTGCAACCGGCGCGCTGGCTGGAGGCGGTGAGGGCCTACGGGCGCTTCCTGCGCTCGGCCGACCGCCGCGACCGCTGGGCGGCGGTGCACGTGCGCCGGCGGCTGCTCCACTGGCGACGACGCGGGATGCTCGACCGGGCCGCGTGCGTCCGGATCCGCGCCTCCATGGAGGCTGAGCAGGCGGCCGGCTACGTGGCGGACTTCGGGGTGCACCTCGCCATCAAGCCGGCGGTCAAGGTGTGTACCTGGGCTGCGCTCCCGACCCTCGCCCTCGTGGGCGCGGCGGACCACTGGGTGCTCCTCGGGCTGCTCGCCATGAGCGGCGCGCTCGCGCGGACCGCGTACACGGCGGCCCGCTGCGCGCGCGCACTGGCCCGGGGTCAACGTGCGCCCTGGGTGGCCCTGGGCGCCGGCGTGGTCCCCGTGGTGGGCAACGTGGCGTTCCCGCTCCAGCTGCTCGCCGCGGGTCGCGGCCCGTCGGGGGACGTGGCGCGCTTCCTGATCCAGGACGTCCTCTCCGGCGTCGGCCGCAGACTCCCGGTGTGGGGCGGGCCGGACACGTTCACGGAGCACGGCCTCAATGCGGTGGGGCTCGCGCTCTGCGACCTCGGCCGCCCCGCGGAGGCGGCGCCGGTGGCGGTGTCCCATGGGGCGGAGTCCCAGGAGGTGGGGCCCCCGTCCGCCGCGCTGGAGGAGGTCGTCGGCGCGCTCCCCGTCCAGGGCCCCCCCTCCGAGGACCCGGGATCCTCCCCGGTGGACCCCGCCGGGTCCGAGCGAGCCGACGGCTGAGGCCTCGACGCGAGCTCCCACGCGGTCGAGGTCGGCGGGTGAGTCGTTGGCGCTGCGGGCGCGACGGACGCGGCCTCCCTGGGGGTGTGGCCACGGGGGGACCAATCCCCACCCTCTTCCCTTCCACCGCGCCGCCCAGGTGGGTAGCGTGCCGCCATGCTGGAAGGCAAGACAGTCCTGGTGACGGGTGGCACGGGGTCTTTCGGGCACGCGTTCGTGCCGATGACCCTGGAGCGCTACAAGCCCAAGAAGCTGATCATCTACTCGCGAGACGAGATGAAGCAGTGGGACATGGCGAAGCGCTTCGAGGGGCACAGCGCCCTGCGCTTCTTCATCGGCGACGTCCGGGACCGCGAGCGGCTCTACCGCGCCCTCGACGGGGTGGACTACGTGGTGCACGCGGCGGCGACGAAGATCGTGCCGACGGCCGAGTACAACCCCTTCGAGTGCGTCAAGACCAACGTGATCGGGGCCATGAACCTGATCGACGCCTGCATCGACAGCGGGGTGAAGCGGGTGGTGGCGCTGTCCACGGACAAGGCGAGCAGCCCGGTCAACCTGTACGGGGCCACGAAGCTGGCGTCGGACAAGCTGTTCATCGCGGGCAACTCCTACTCCGGGGAGCACGCGACCCGCTTCGCCGTGGTGCGCTACGGGAACGTGATGGGTTCCCGGGGCTCGGTGATCCCCTTCTTCATGTCCATCAAGGACCAGGGGAAGCTCCCGATCACGGACCCGCGCATGACGCGCTTCATGATCTCCCTCGAGGAGGGGGTGCAGCTCGTCTACGACGCATTCGAGGACATGGTCGGCGGCGAGATCTACGTGAAGAAGATCCCGTCCATGAAGATGGAGGACCTCGCGCGCACGATCGCGCCGGAGGCGGAGCAGGAGATCGTCGGGATCCGCCCGGGCGAGAAGCTCCACGAGCAGATGATCGGCGCCGAGGACTCGCTCACCACCTACGAGTACGCCGACCACTACAAGATCCTCCCCGCCATCCACAACTGGTCCGCGGACGCGGGCCGGATCAAGGACGGGGTGAAGGTGCCCGAGGGCTTCACCTACTCCAGCGAGACCAACGACCGCTGGATGTCGAGCGACGAGCTCCACGCCTGGATCGAGGCGAACCGCGAGAAGATCGGCGCGATCTGAGGCGCCCCCGCATGCGGCCCCACGCCCCGATCGAAGCGCGGCCGCCCCGCCGGAGGGGCGCATGAGGCTCGCCGTGATCCCCGCGCGGGGCGGGAGCAAGCGCATCCCCCGCAAGAACCTGCGCCCGTTCTGCGGGAAGCCCATGATCGCCTGGTCCATCGAGGCGGCCGCCGCGGCGGGCTGCTTCGACCGGATCGTCGTCTCCACGGACGACGCCGAGATCGCGGCCGCGGGGCGGGCGCACGGGGCCGAGGTGCCCTTCGAGCGCCCCGCCGAGCTCTCCGACGATCGCACGGGCACGATCCCCGTCATCGCCCACGCGGCGGACGCGTGCGGCCTGGAGGACGGCGACCTGGTGTGCGCTCTCTACGCGACCGCGCCGTTCGTCCGACCGGAGGACCTCCGGAGGGGCCTCGCGGCCATGGAGCAGGGGGACTGCGCCTACGCGCTCTCGGTCACCACCTTCCCCTTCCCGATCCAGCGGGCGGTGCGCCGGGACGGCGCCGGCCGGCTGGAGATGTTCGACCCGGCCCAGGCCGAGGCGCGCTCCCAGGACCTGGAGGAGGCCTGGCACGACGCCGGGCAGTTCTACTGGGGCACGGCGGGGGCCTGGCGGGCGGCGACCCCCGTGTTCGCGCCGTCCTCCTTCGGGGTCTCGATCCCCCGGGTGCGGGTGCAGGACATCGACACGCCGGAGGACTGGGAGCGCGCCGAGCTCATGTTCCGCCTGCTGCGCGAGGGTACGGAGGGGGACGCGTGACCGGAGTCGACGGAACGGGGCCCGAAGCAACGGGAGCCAACGGAACGCGGTCCGAGGAGGCGCGCCGTCGTCCGCAGGCCGCGGGGACCCTGCGTCCCATGGAGGAGGCTGACCTCGAGCGGGTGCTCGCCTGGCGCAATCACCCGGACGTGCGGCGTTGGATGTACACCACCCACGAGATCGGACTGGAGGAGCACCGCAGCTGGTTCGCGGCCTCGGCGGAGGTCCCCGGGCGGCACCTCCTCGTCTACGAGCTCGACGGGGAGCCGTGCGGCTTCGTCAACGTCTCGGTGGACGGGACGGCGGGCGCCGCAGGCGCCTCCGCCACCTGGGGCTTCTACCTCGCGCCGGACGCCCCGCGGGGCTCCGGCCGCGGCCTCGGCCGGGCCGCCATCGACCACGCGTTCGGCACCATGGCCCTGGAGGAGCTCCGGGGCGAGGCCCTCGCGAGCAACGCCAACTCCATCGCCTTCCACCGGCGGCTCGGGTTCGAGGCCTCCGGGGCCGCGGGCGGGGAGCGCCGGGAACAGGACGGCGAGCCGGTGGACGTGGCATGCTTCCGGCTCGGCCGGGAGGCCTGGCTGGCCCGCCGCACGGAGGACGAGACGCGCCCATGATCCCCTCGAACCTGACCATCGCGGGCCGCTCCATCGGGCCCGACCAGCCGCCGTACGTCATCGCGGAGATGTCCGCGAACCACAACGGCAGCCTCGAGAACGCCAAGCGGATCATCGAGGAGGCCCACGCCCGCGGGGCGGACGCGGTGAAGCTCCAGACGTACCGCCCCGACACGATCACGCTGGACGGGGACTCCGAGGAGTTCTGGATCCGGGGAGGCCTCTGGGACGGCAAGAGCCTCTACCAGCTGTACGAGGAGGCGCACATGCCCTGGGAGTGGCACGCGCCGCTGTTCGAGCATGCCCGGCAGGTGGGGATCACGATCTTCTCGAGCCCCTTCGACGACACGGCCATCGAGCTCCTCGAGGAGCTCGACGCCCCGGCCTACAAGATCGCGTCCTTCGAGGCCGTGGACACGCCGCTCATCCGCCGCGCCGCCGCGACGGGCAAGCCCCTGATCATCTCCACGGGCATGGCCGACGACGAGGAGATCGGCGAGGCCGTGGCGGCCGCGCGGGAGGCCGGCTGCGAGGAGCTCGCGCTGCTCCACTGCGTGAGCGGCTATCCGGCGCCGGCCGGGGACTACAACCTGCGCACCCTGGCGGACATGGGGCGGCGGTTCGGCACGCTGGTGGGGCTCTCCGATCACACCCTGGACAACACGACCGCGGTGGCGTCGGTGGCGCTCGGGGCGGCGATCATCGAGAAGCACTTCACCCTCGATCGGACCAACGGGGGGCCCGACGACTCCTTCTCGCTGGAGCCGGACGGGCTGGAGGAGCTCTGCGTCGGAGCCAGGACGGCCTGGGAGTCGCTCGGCGCCGTGGACTACGGGCGCAAGTCGAGCGAAGAGGGGAACGTGCAGTTCCGACGCTCGCTCTACTGGGTGGAAGGCCTCGAGGCCGGCGCGACGGTCGGGCCCGGCAGCCTGCGCAGCGTGCGCCCCGGGTTCGGCCTGCCGCCCAAGCGGCTGGACGAGATCATCGGCCGGACCCTGGCCCGAGGCGTCCGACCGTGCACCCCGGTCCGAGAGGAGGACCTCCTGCCGTGACGGTCGGCGCGGGCCCCTTCGAGGAGGTGCGTGGCCTGGCGGTGGCGCCGCCCTCGGCGCTCCACGGGGTGCAGGGCTGGCTGGTGCGCCAGGCGGTGAAGGGGCTGCTGCCGCTGCGGGGCTGCTGGCCCGCCGTGGACGTGCGGCCCGAGCCCCGCACGGGCCGCCTCTCCATCGAGCTCGTGAGCCACTGCTGGGGCTACTCCCACCTCCTGGAGTGCCAGCTCGGGAGCCTGCTCGCGAACCCGCCCGCGGACGTGGACCTGACGATGACGGTCTACTTCAGCGCGGAGGACGCGCGAACCCTGGAGCTCCTCGAGCTCGCGGCGGAGCGTGAGGCGCCCGGCGTGCGCTGGTGCTTCCGCGAACTGCCCAAGGGCCAGCTCTTCCGGCGCTCCATCGGCCGCAACGACGCGGCTCTGCGGACGGCCGCGGACTGGATCTGGTTCACCGACTGTGACGTGCTCCTCACCGAGGGCTGGCTCGACCGGCTCGCGGCCGCCCTGCAGGGGCGGACGGACCCGCTGGTGTACCCCGCGAGCGAGCGGCTCACCCCGCTCCTTCCCGACGAGGCGGTGCGCGGCGGGGACCGGCCGGAGCTCCGGGACGTGGTGGACGACCTTGAGCTCGCGGACGTCGCCGTCACGCGGGCCAAGG
>JASFWR010000016.1:0-19071 GCA_050049155.1 Planctomycetota bacterium
CCCGAGGGACGGCCCCGCCACCCCGGACCATCTGGAGACTCGACCCATGACGCTGGCAGACGCCAAGTACAACCGGATCAACGACTACGGCAGCGTGACCATCGCGCTCGCATCCCCGGAGGACATCCGGTCCTGGTCGTACGGTGAGGTCAAGAAGCCCGAGACCATCAACTACCGCACGTACCGCCCCGAGCGGGACGGGCTCTTCTGCGAGCGGATCTTCGGTCCCGAGAAGGACTGGGAGTGCTC
The DNA here is from genome assembly GCA_050049155.1 of Planctomycetota bacterium. Taxonomy (GTDB): domain Bacteria; phylum Planctomycetota; class UBA1135; order UBA1135; genus Saltatorellus. The sequence goes on from JASFWR010000016.1 coordinate 250, forward strand.
CTGCGGCAAGTACAAGGGCATCAAGCACAAGGGCATCGTCTGCGACAAGTGCGGCGTGATGGTGACCCACAGCCGGGTGCGCCGGAAGCGCATGGGCCACATCAACCTGGCCGCGCCCACCGCCCACATCTGGTTCTTCAAGGCCATGCCGAGCCGCCTCGGCAACCTGCTGGGCTGCAAGGTCTCGAACCTCGAGCGCGTCATCTACTTCCAGGACTACATGGTCGTGGACCCCGGCGACACGCCCATGGAGCAGTTCCAGCTGCTCACCGAGGAGGAGTACCGCGCCGCCCGCGCCAAGTACGGCGCCGAGTTCGACGCCGACATGGGCGCCGAGGCCGTCAAGAAGATCCTCCGCACCCTCGACCTCGGGATGGTCTCCGAGGAGCTCCGTGAGGAGCTGAAGGCCACGCGCTCCAAGCAGCGCATGAAGGACATCACCAAGCGTCTCGGCACCGTCGAGATGCTGCGCGACTCCGGTAACAACCCGGAGTGGATGGTCCTCGACGTGGTCCCGGTCATCCCGCCGGACCTGCGCCCGCTCGTCCTGCTCGACTCCGGCAACTTCGCCACGAGCGACCTGAACGACCTCTACCGGCGCCTCATCAACCGGAACAACCGCCTCAAGAAGCTCCTCGACCTCAACGCCCCCGAGGTCATCATCCGCAACGAGAAGCGGATGCTGCAGCAGGCGGTGGACGCCCTGTTCGACAACGGCCGCTGCCGCCGCCCGGTGCTCGGCTCCTCGAACCGCCCGCTCAAGTCCCTCACGGACATGATCAAGGGCAAGCAGGGGCGCTTCCGCGAGAACCTGCTCGGCAAGCGCGTGGACTACTCCGCGCGTTCGGTCATCGTCGTCGGCCCGGAGCTCCGCCTCACCCAGTGCGGCCTCCCGAAGAAGGTCGCCCTCGAGCTGTTCCAGCCCTTCATCATCCGGCGCCTCAAGGAGCTCGGCCAGGCCGACACCATCAAGTCGGCCAAGCGCATGCTCGAGCGGCGCGACGACGACGTGTGGGACATCCTCGAGGAGGTCATCCGTGACCACCCGGTCCTGCTCAACCGCGCGCCGACCCTGCACCGCATGGGCATCCAGGCCTTCGAGCCGAAGCTCATCGAGGGCAACGCGATCCGCCTCCACCCGCTCGTCTGCGGCGGCTTCAACGCCGACTTCGACGGGGACCAGATGGCGGTGCACCTGCCCCTCTCCTACGAGGCGCAGATCGAGGCGTCGACGCTGATGCTCGCGAGCAACAACGTCTTCTCGCCGGCCAACGGCTCGCCGATCATCTCGCCGTCCCAGGACATGGTCCTGGGGATCTACTACCTGATGATGAGCCCGCCGAGCATCCCCGAGTCGCTGCCGACCTTCGGCTCGACCGCGGAGCTCTTCCTCGCCTACGGCCACGGCCACGCGCGGACCCACAAGGCGGTCCGGCTCCGCTTCCCCGCGGGGAGCAGCGTGAAGTTCGGCCGTGACCGCGACCCGGTCGACGTGGACGAGCACGGCCGCGTCCCGGTCCTCGACGAGGACGGCCGCCCCACGGGCGACGTCGAGTTCGCGATGACCACGATCGGTCGCGTGATCTTCAACGACATCCTCCCGGAGGGGATGCCCTTCTACAACTACGACCTGAACAAGAAGGGGATCCAGGCGCTCATCAGCGACTGCTACCACCTGCTCGGTCGTGACGCGACGCTGCGCCTGCTGGACGACCTGAAGAACCTCGGGTTCAAGTCCTCGACCCGCGCCGGCCTCTCCTTCGGCAAGGACGACGTCCGGATCCCGGACACCAAGCAGGCCATGCTCGACGACTCGCAGGGCGAGATCGACAAGATCGAGGCGAGCTACAACAAGGGTGAGATCACCGACGGTGAGCGCTACCTGAAGATCATCGACCTGTGGACCGAGGCCCGGGAGCAGGTGGGGGCGGAGCTCATGCAGCTCCTCTCCGTCGACTTCGACACGGAGTCCGGCTACGTCAACCCGATCTTCTGCATGGTCACCTCCGGCGCCCGTGGTTCGGTGGACCAGATCCGCCAGCTGGGCGGCATGCGGGGCCTGATGGCCAAGCCGTCGGGCAAGATCATCGAGACGCCGATCAAGGCGAACTTCCGCGAGGGTCTGAAGGTGCTCGAGTACTTCTCGTCCACCCACGGCGCCCGGAAGGGCCTCGCCGACACCGCGCTCAAGACCGCCGACGCGGGCTACCTCACGCGGAAGCTCACCGACGTGGCGCAGAACGTCGTGATCACGCAGGACGACTGCGGGACCATGGGCGGCGTCACCAAGTCGGTGGTCTTCAAGGGGGACCGCGTCGCGGTGAGCCTGGCCGACGGGATCCGCGGCCGGATCGCCCGGGACACGATCATCGACCCGATCACGGAGGAGATCCTCGTGCGTGAGCACGAGCCGATCACCGAGGACATCGCCGCGGCCATCGAGGCCCACGGCTACGAGAAGATCCGCGTGCGGAGCCCGCTCACCTGCGAGGCGCCCCTCGGCGTCTGCGCCAGGTGCTACGGCATGGACCTGGCCCGGAACCAGCTGGTGGAGCGGGGCCTCGCGGTGGGCATCATCGCCGCCCAGTCCATCGGCGAGCCCGGCACCCAGCTGACGATGCGGACCTTCCACATCGGCGGCACCGCCTCTCGTTCCATCGAGGACAGCGAGATCAAGCTCAAGCGCGGCGGCAAGGTCCAGTACCAGAACCTGCGCGCGGTGACGAACAAGGTCGGCGAGACCATCGTCCTCAACCGGAACGGTGAGGTCCTGCTCCTCGACGAGAAGGACCGCGAGATCGACCGCTACTCGATCCCCACGGGCGCGACGATCCTCCTCGAGGAGGGCAAGACCGCCGACGCGGGCGCCTCGCTCTGCACGTGGGACCCGCACCACGTCCCGATCATCACCGAGTTCGACGGCAAGGTCCGCTACGAGGACCTCGTGGAGGGCAAGACGCTCAAGATCGAGCGCGACGCCCGCCGCAAGGCCGCGCGCCGCCAGGTGACGGAGCACAAGGGTGACCTCCACCCGCAGCTCGTCATCGAGAACGCGAAGGGGGAGCCCCTCGCGGTCTACCCGATCCCCGAGAAGGCCTACATCGAGATCGACGACGGCCAGAAGATCGGCCGCGGCGAGCTGCTGGCCAAGTCCTCCCGTGAGGCGACCGGCACCCAGGACATCACCGGCGGCCTGCCGCGGGTGACCGAGCTCTTCGAGGCGCGGCGTCCGAAGGACCCCGCGATCATGAGCGAGATCGACGGCGTCGTGGAGCTGGGCGACCGCAAGCGCGGCAAGCGCACGGTCATCGTCCGCGCCCTCGGCGCCAACGGCGAGGTCATCGAGGAGCACGAGCACTCCGTGCCCCAGGGCAAGCACCTGCGCGTCCACAAGGGCGACGAGGTGCGGGCCGGCGAGCCGCTGGTCGACGGACCGCTCTACCCCGAGGACATCCTCCGCATCAACGGTGAGGAGAACGTCCAGGAGTACCTGCTCGGCGAGGTCCAGAACGTCTACCGCTCGCAGTCGGTGACCATCGACGACAAGCACATCGAGACGATCCTCTCGCAGATGATGCGGAAGGTTCAGGTCAACGAGCCTGGCGACTCGGAGTTCCTCCCGGGCGCCGTCGTGGACAAGTACCGCTTCCGCCGCGAGAACGAGCGCCTGCGCAAGGAGCGCCGCAAGCCGGCCACCGGCCAGACCCTGCTGCTCGGCATCACCAAGGCGTCCCTGTCCTCGGACTCCTTCATCTCCGCGGCCTCTTTCCAGGAGACCACGAAGGTGCTGACCGAGGCGGCCATCGCGGGCAAGCGCGACATGCTGGTGGGCCTCAAGGAGAACGTGATCCTCGGCCACATGGTCCCGACGGGCACCGGCTTCCGGGACCACTACCGGACCCGCGTGAAGAAGAACATCGACTTCGGCGAGATCGGCACCGGCACGGGCGCCGTCTCCTTCGGGAGCGCCGGCATGGACGACGCCATGGACGAGATGCTCTCCGTGGACGCCGCCGCCGCCGCCCTCGGCGTCGACCCGTCGATGCTCTCCGGCGGGGCCGCCCCGGCCCCCGCCACGGAGGCCCCCGCCACGGAGGCTCCCGCAGCGGAGGCCCCCGCCGCCGGCACCGCGCCGTCCGACGAGGGCGGCGAGGGCGGTGAGCCCACCGCGGCCCAGGCCTGACGACCTCGCCGCCCCGGCGCTCCCCCGCCCTGAGGGTGGGGGAGAGGCCGGATCGGCCGGGTCTTGACCCCCGAAATCCCCCCCGTACACTGTTGCGCCGATCTGCCGACCAGATCGGACGCCCCCCGGCGCCCGGTCCTCCCGGTCGGCGAATCCAACGAACACGCGATGCCCACGATCAACCAGCTCATCCGCAAGGGACGCAAGACGCCGATCAAGCGCTCGAAGTCCCCGGTCCTCGACTCCTGCCCGCACAAGCGGGGGGTCTGCCTCCAGGTGAAGACCCAGACGCCGAAGAAGCCGAACTCCGCGCTCCGCAAGATCGCGCGAGTCCGCCTCTCCAACGGCAAGGAGATCACCGCCTACATCCCCGGCGAGGGGCACAACCTGCAGGAGCACTCCGTGGTGCTCGTTCGCGGTGGCCGTGTCCGTGACCTCCCCGGCGTCCGCTACCACATCCTCCGCGGCACCCTCGACACCTCCGGCGTCGACGGCCGCTCCCAGAGCCGTTCCAAGTACGGATCGAAGAAGCCGAAGAAGTGACGCCCCGCCGGAGCTGACCGCGGCGACCCCGCCGGCCGTGTTCATCGCGTCACGGCCCGCGCCCCGCGCCCGCCCGCTCCGACCCGCGCCCGAAGCTCGATCCAGCAAGAGAGTCCACCATGCCCCGCAACTTCAAGTCCACGGCTCACTTCGTGAAGCCGGACCCCAAGCTCGGCTCGCTCCTCGCCTCCAAGGTCATCAACCAGGTGATGCAAGACGGCAAGAAGAGCACCGCGCAGTCCATCCTCTACAACGCCCTCGACGTGGCGCTCAAGAAGCTCCCCGACGTCGAAGGGGAGACGAACGAGGAGAAGCAGGTCGCGATCCTCACCCAGGCCATCGAGAACGCCAAGCCCGGCGTCGAGGTGCGCTCCAAGCGCGTCGGTGGTGCGAACTACCAGGTGCCCCGCGAGGTCAAGAAGGCCCGCCAGCAGTCCCTCGCCATCCGGTGGGTCGTCGACAACTCCCGCAAGAAGAAGGGCAAGCCGATGCACCTGCGCCTCGCCGAGGAGCTGGTCGACGCCTTCAACGGCACCGGCGCGTCCGTCACCTGGAAGGAGAACATCCACAAGATGGCCGAGGCCAACAAGGCCTACGCGCACTTCGCCCGCTGATCGTCCCCGGCCCTCCGGCCGGTCCGATCACCCACGAGAGGCCGCGGCTCCTGCCGCGGCCTCTCGTCGTTGGCGGCGAGCGCGGCGCGCCTCGGGGCGGAGGTCGCGGGACCTCCGCCGGGAGCCCACGCTCCACCGCCGGCCGCCCCGCCCCGACGCGGTATGGTCTGTGCCATGGCCGGCGACCTCGACGTCCTGATCCTCCGCGACCCCAGGGAGTCGCCGAAGAAGTGCTCCCTCGTCCCCCTCCGCGGGACCCCGGGCGTCGAGTTCGTGGAGTACCACCCGGACCGGCGCCTCGAGGCGGGGGGGCGCGTGCTGCTCGACCCGCACGCGGAGCCCATCACCGACGCGGACCGGGGCCTGCCGCTCCTGGTCCTGGACTCGTCCTGGCGCCGGCTCCCCAAGCTGTCGGCCACCGTCGTCGGTGAGCCCCGCCGGCGGCGCCTGCCCCCCCTGCGCACGGCGTACCCGCGCCGCTCGAGGGACTTCGAGGACCCGGCGGAGGGGCTGGCCTCCGTGGAGGCGCTCTACGCCGCGCTGGTGTTGCTCGGGCACGAGGGCGTGGACCACCTGCTCGACGCCTACCGCTGGAAGGACGAGTTCCTCGAGCTCAACGCCGCGACCCTCGGCCGCCCGGGCGCCTAGGGGCCCGGGGCGGGGAATCGGGGCGGAGAATCGGGGGGCTGCGAGCGCTACGATGCCGCCTCGCCATGGACGCCCCCGACCCGCCCGCGACCCGATCCGAACAGCGGGCCGATCCGCTGCTCGGCCAGGGCGCCGACGAGGCCGCCGCGCTGCGCAACGTGGGGATCTGCGCCCACATCGACGCCGGGAAGACGACCCTCACGGAGCGGGTGCTCCACCTCTGCGGCCGCGAGCGGCGCGTGGGCCGCGTGGACGAGGGCACGTCGGTCATGGACTGGATGGCGGAGGAGCGCGAGCGCGGGATCACCATCACCGCCGCCGCGACCCGGGTCCGGTGGGCGGACCGCGAGATCAACCTCGTGGACACCCCCGGCCACGTGGACTTCACCGTGGAGGTGGAGCGGTGCATGCGCGTCCTGGACGGGGCCATCGTGGTCGTGGACGCGACCCGGGGGGTGGAGCCGCAGACCGAGACGGTCTGGCGGCAGGTGGAGCGCCGGGGGCTCCCGGCGGTCGCCTTCGTGAACAAGTGCGAGCGGCCGGGGGCCGACGTGCTCGCTTGCGCGGCGAGCATCGAGGAGAAGCTGGGCGCGCGCCCGCTCGTGGTGGCCTATCCCATCGGGGGCGGGGACGAGGAGCGGCCGCTCGGGGGCGTCGTTGACCTCGTGTCGGGCGTCGCGCAGCGCGTCGAGCCCGACGGGATGCGCGTGGACGTGCCCGTGCCGCCGGAGCTCGAGGACGAGGTGGGGGTGCTGCGCGCCGAGCTCGTGGACGCCCTCGCCGACCTCGACGACGACCTGTTCCAGGTCGTGTGTGCCGGTGAGGACCCCTCGCCGGCGCAGCTCACCGACGCGCTGCGCCGGGCCACCCGGGCCCGGGCGGCCGTGCCCCTGTTCTGCGGGGCCGCGCTGCGCGGGCACGGCGTGCCCCTCCTCCTCGACGGGGTCGCGGGCCTGCTGCCCTCGCCCGCGGACTCCCCGGCCCCGGAGCTCTTCGACGCCCGGAGCGGCGTGGCGCTCGGCGCCGGCACCGCCGCGGCTCCCGATGGCGAGGAGGGCCCCCTCGCCCTGGTCTTCAAGGTCCACTCCCGCCGGCGGCGCGGCGACCGACAGGACCTCGCCTTCGCCCGGATCTACCGGGGCGCGGTCCGCCCCGGCGACACGCTCTGGAACGGCCGGAGCGGGCGGCTGGAGCGGGTGGGGGGCGTCCTCCGGATCCACGCGGACGCGGTGGACGAGCTGGAGGTCGCCGCCGCGGGCGACGTGGTCGCGCTGTCCGGCCTCGAGACCACCGGCTGCGGGGACACCCTCGCGGAGGAGGGCGCGACGTTCCGACTCGAGCCCCCGCGGACCCCGAACGCGGTCATGGCCGTGCTGCTCGAGCCCTCGCGGGACGAGGAGCGCGAGGCCCTCGGGGGCGCGCTCCGGCAGCTGGTCCGAGAGGACCCCTCCCTCCGAGCGATGGAGGACGCCGGGACCGGCCAGTGGGCCCTCGAGGGCATGGGGGAGCTCCACCTCGAGGTCGCCCTGGCGCGGCTCAAGGCGGAGTTCGGCATCGAGCCCAGGGTCGGGGCCCCCCAGGTGGCCTGCCTCGAGAGCGTGAGGGCCGGGGCTTCCGGGGCGGGGGAGGTGGACCGCGCCCTTGGCGAGGAGCGGGTCGACGCCGCCGTCCGGCTGCGCCTGGAGCCCCTGGACGACCCGGCGGCGCCCGTGGAGGTCATCGGGGCGCCGGAGGCCTCGCCCTCGGAGGGCGACGTGGCGGTGGCCGCCGCGCTCGCCGCCGAGGCGCCCACGGCGGGCCCGCTGGCGGGCCATCCGGTCTGCGGGGTCCGGGTCGTGGTCGAGGAGGCGCGGTCCACTGCCGCCCACGGGGTGGACGCCGCCTGGGGCCAGGCGGCCGTGGCCGCCCTCCGCGAGGCCCTCCGGGGAGCCGCCGGGGCCGGGGGGGTGGAGACTCTGGAGCCGTGGATGGCCTTCGTGGTGGACGCGCCCGCGGAGGTGGCGGGCGGGGTCATCGGGGACCTCAACAGCCGCCACGCCGTCATGGAGGAGGTCCAGTCCACGGGCACCGTGGGGCGCCGGATCGCCGGGATGGCCCCCCTGCGGCAGCTCATCGGGTACTCCACCAGCCTGCGGTCCCTGTCCAAGGGGCGGGCCACCTTCAGCCTGCGGCCCGCCGGGTTCCGGCCGGCCGTGGGGACCTGAGGCGGAGCGACCGCCCTCAGGGAGCGGCGGCGGGGCCGCGGGGGTGCAGAGAGGGAGCCCGGAGGGGGCCAGTGCGGGCCCAGCGAGGACCCGGGGGAGGCCCAGCGAGGGCGGCGAGGGCGGCCGCGCCGGGGCGCCCCGTGCCCGCCCGGGCCTGGACCAGGATTTTGCCGCGGACCGTTGACCGCGGAGCAGGCCCGCCGTACCGTCTTTGCCCCTTGCCCGAAAGGCAGGATCCTCGGAGCAGCGACGGCGCGGGCGCGCGTCGCTTCCCGGGGCCTCCGCCTGCCGGGTCGAGACCTTTTTGTGCCCTCCGCGTCGCCGCCCCTCGAGAGGGGGTTCGCGGCGCCCCAGATCCCCCCCAAGACCCCCCGCGCCGGGCCCTCCGGCCCGATCTCACCGCTGATCCCTCGCTCCCCAACCCGGGGAGACCTCGGAAGCCAGAGAGTTCGCCCCAAGCATGAGCGACCGCATCCAAATCCGCATGGAGGCCTACGACCACGAGGCCCTCGACCAGTCGAGCGCCGAGATCGTCGAGACCGCGAAGCGCACCGGCGCGCGCGTCCAGGGGCCGATCCCGCTGCCCACGCGGATCGAGAAGTACACCGTGCTCCGCTCGCCCTTCATCGACAAGAAGTCCCGCGAGCAGTTCGAGATCCGCACCCACAAGCGGCTGATCTTCATCTCGGACTCCACGCCCCAGACCGTCGATTCCCTGTCGTCGCTCAACATGCCCGCGGGTGTCGACATCCGCATCAAGGCCTGATCCCAACGGCTCCGCGGCCCTCCCGAGTGGGGGAGCAGCGGGACCGCTCTTTCCAACCACCTCCCGCCGCGTGGCCTGGCGTCGCGCCCCCGGATCCCTGTCCGGGTGCGCCTTTCAGGTCGAACCGGCTTCCACCCACCCCTTTCTCACGAAGACATGACGCTTCTTCTGGGACGCAAGAGAGGCATGACGCAGCTCTTCGCCGACGACGGCACGGTCACCCCGGTGACCGTGGTCGAGGCGGGGCCGTGCACGGTCATGCAGCTGCGCACTGAAGAGAAGGACGGCTACTGCGCCATCCAGCTCGGTTACGAGGACGTCCGCGACAAGATCGCGAACAAGCCCCAGCGCGAGGCCGCCAAGGCGGTCGGCACCGCCCCCAAGCGGTTCCTGCGCGAGGAGCGCCTCGACGGCCCCTCGGAGCACGAGGTCGGCCAGTCCATCACCGTCGAGTCCTTCGAGGCCGGCGACCTCGTGGACGTGGTCGGGACCACGAAGGGCCGCGGCTTCGCGGGCACTATCAAGCGCCACGGCTTCGCCCGCGGGCCCAAGACCCACGGTTCGATGAACTACCGGGCGCCGGGCTCCATCGGCTGCTCGGCCTACCCCGGGCGCGTCTTCAAGGGCAAGCGCATGAGCGGCCACTACGGCGCCTCGCGCAAGACCGTGAAGAACCTCGAGATCATGCGCGTCGACGCGGACCGCAACCTGCTCCTCATCAAGGGGTCGGTGCCGGGCCACAACGGCGCCTTCGTCCAGGTCCAGACCGCCCGCACGGGCGTGAAGAAGTGAGCCCCCGATGAAGGTCAAGAGCTACAAGGCCGGCAGCGTCGGCGAGGTCGAACTGGACGTCGCGCCCTTCGGCGAGAAGGTCCTCTACCGCACCCTCAAGGACGCGGTCGTCATGCACATGGCGAACCAGCGTCAGGGCACCGCCTCCACGAAGGGGCGGAGCGAGGTCAAGGGCACCAACAAGAAGCCCTACAAGCAGAAGCACACGGGCCGGGCCCGCGCGGGCGACGTCAAGTCGCCCATCTGGCGCGGCGGCGGCACGGTCTTCGGGCCCAAGCCCCGGGACTACAGCTACCACATGCCCACCAAGGCTCGCCGCGTGGCGCTGCGCAGCGCCATCGCCGGCAAGATCGCCGACGGTGAGCTCGTGGTCGCGGACCTCGGCGAGTGGGCGGAGCCGTCCTCCCGCTCGGCCCGCAAGGTCCTCGGCGACCTCGACGCCACCCGCCGGGCGTGCGTCGTGATCGCCGAGCGCAACGACAACCTCTACAAGTCCTTCCGCAACTTCCCGCGCGTCGAGGTCCGCACCGCCGCCGAGCTGTGCGCCTACGACGTCGTGAACGGCGGGACGATCATCGCAGAGCAGGCCGCGCTCGATCACCTGAGCGCCCGCGTCGGCCAGGCCGGCGGCGCGGACAACAACGGGGGTGAGTCGTGAGCCAGCACCTCGACCGCTACTACCAGATCATCAAGCAGTCCCACGTCACCGAGAAGGCGACCACGGACACGCACTTCCGCAACGCCTATCACTTCCGCGTCCCGACCGACGCCAACAAGATCGAGATCCGCCACGCGATCGAGACCCTGTTCGACGTCAAGGTCACCGCAGTGAACACCGCCAGCATCAAGGGCAAGGTTCGCCGCCGGGGCTGGGTCAAGGGGCAGAAGCCCAACTGGAAGAAGGCCATGGTCACGCTGAAGGAGGGCGACACGATCGACGTGATCTGACGGCCTCGCCGTTCGGTCCACCTGATCCACAACGAGTCCCATGCCGATTCGCAAGTACAAGCCGACCTCTCCGGGCCGCCGCCACGGCAGCGTGCTCACCTACGAGGAGGTCACCTCGACGACGCCGGAGAAGTCCCTCCTGCGTCCCCTCAAGAAGACCGGCGGTCGTAACAACTACGGCCGGATCACCGCCCGCTTCCGCGGGGGTGGTCACAAGCGCAAGTACCGGGTCATCGACTTCAAGCGCAACAAGGACGGGATCCCCGCCAAGGTCGCCACCATCGAGTACGACCCGAACCGGACCTGCTTCATCGCGCTGCTTCACTACGCCGACGGCGAGAAGCGCTACATCCTGGCGCCCATCGGCCTCGAGGTCGGCCAGACCATCGTGTCCGGGCCCGACGCCGAGCCGAACCCCGGCAACGCCAAGATGCTCCGGGACATCCCGATCGGCGTCCAGGTGCACAACATCGAGCTCCAGCCGGGTCGCGGCGGGCAGCTCGTGCGCACCGCCGGCGCGTCCGCTCAGCTCACCGCCCGCGAGGGCAACTACGCCGTGCTGCTCCTGCCCTCGGGCGAACTGCGCCGCGTCCACGTGACCTGCCGCGCCACGATCGGCCGCGTCGGGAACACGGACCACCAGAACGTCAAGCTCGGCAAGGCCGGGCGGAAGCGTCACCTGGGCCGCCGTCCGCACGTCCGCGGCACGGCCATGAACCCGGTCGACCACCCCATGGGTGGTGGTGAAGGCCGGACCGCGGGTGGTCGTCACCCCTGCTCGCCGACCGCCGTCCTCGCGAAGGGCGGCCGCACGCGCCGTCGTAACCACCCGACCGACGTCTTCATCATCCGCCGCCGCCGTAAGCGCAAGTGATCCGGCCGGCGCCCGCCGACCGCTCCCCGGAGCGGTCAGGGCGCGGAGGCTCGACGCACCCAGAACGTCATGTCCAGAAGCATCAAGAAAGGTCCCTTCATCGACGCCAAGCTCGAGAAGAAGGTCCTCGCGCAGAACGAGGCCGGGACGAAGAACCCGATCACCACGTGGGCGCGCGCCTGCACGATCTCCCCCGACTTCATCGGGCACACCTTCATGGTCCACGACGGACGCAAGCACGTGAAGGTCGCCGTGAACGAGGACATGGTGGGGCACAAGCTCGGTGAGTTCGCGCCGTCGCGCGTCTTCCGGGGCCACACCAACAAGAAGGAAGGCCAGAAGAGCGGCCGCTGAGCACCATGAAGAACGAGATCATCAGGGAGCTCGGCGGGTACGTGGCCCGTCACCGCTACGCGCGTATCTCCTCGCGCAAGGCCCGCCTGGTCGCGGACGCGATCCGCGGCCGCGCGGTGAACGACGCGCTCGAGATCCTCGAGCTGCTGCCGCAGCGCGGCGCGGCCTTCTACAAGAAGGTCCTGCTGTCCGCGATCGCCAACGCCTCGCAGGACGAGTCGGTCGACGTGAACGACCTCTTCGTCAGCGACTGCCGGGCCGACGACGGCCCGATGCTCAACAACCGTCTCCGGTATCGCCCGGGGCCCCAGGGCCGCGCGATGCCCTACGCCAAGAAGACCTCGCACCTCACCGTGATCGTGGCTCAGGCCTCGGCCTTCGAGGCGGACTCCAGCGCGGACGCGGAGGCCGCCAGCGCCTGAGGGAGCCCCGCGCCCCCTCAGCAGCACACGAGATTCAATGGGACAGAAGATCCACCCCACCGGCTACCGCGTCGGAATCATCGAGCCCTGGGCCTCCCGGTGGCACGGCAGCAAGCATGACTTCGCGCGGCTGCTGCTCCAGGACAAGAAGATCCGCGACCACGTCGCCAAGGAGTACGGCTCCGCCGGCATCCCGCGCATCGAGATCGAGCGCACCAGCGACGCGGTCAACGTGATCATCTACACCGCCCGCCCGGGCGTCCTGGTCGGCCGCAAGGGCATCCGCATCGACCAGCTCAAGGCCGAGCTGCAGGGGATCGCGGAGACCACGGTCCACCTCACGATCCACGAGATCAAGCGCCCCGAGCTGTCGGCCGGCCTCGTCGCCGAGGTGATCGCCGAGCAGCTGAAGCGCCGCATGGCGTTCCGCCGCGCGGTGAAGAAGGCGGTCCAGACCACGATGCAGGCCGGCGCCCTCGGCGTGAAGGTCATGATCAACGGCCGCCTGGGCGGCGCCGAGATGGCCCGCCAGCTCCAGGAGCGCGAGGGCCGCGTGCCCCTGTCGACCCTCCAGTCCAACGTCGAGTACGGCACCGCGCTGGCTCGCACCACCTACGGCGTCATCGGCGTCAAGGTGTGGATCTACAAGGGCGACATCGAGCGCGGCGAGAAGATCAACTACCGCGTCACCTCGGCGGCCGGCGGCCGCTACGACCGCGGCGGTCCCCGCCGCGGCTCCGGCCGCCGCGGCAGCCGCGGGCGCGGAGGCCCCCGTGGTGGGGGCGGCGGAGGCGGCCCGCGCCCCGGCGCGCCCGCCACGCCCCAAGGCTCCATGCAACAGGGAGGTGCGTGATGAACTACATGCCCAAGCGCATCAAGCGCCGCCGCGTCTTCCGCGGCAAGATCAAGGGCCTGGCCACCCGCGGCAACCGGGTCTCCTTCGGCGAGTTCGGTCTCCAGTCGCTCGACGCCGGCTGGATCACCGGTCGCCAGCTCGAGGCCAGCCGGATCGCGGCCAACCGCGCCACCCAGGGTGCGGCCAAGATCTGGATCCGCGTCTTCCCGGACAAGCCGATCTCCTCCAAGCCCGCCGAGACCCGGATGGGCAAGGGCAAGGGTGACATCGACTTCTGGGCGGCCGAGGTGAAGCCGGGCACGGTGCTCTTCGAGCTCGGCAACGTCACCGAGGACAAGGCCAAGCTCGCGTTCAAGCGCATCGCCCACAAGATGCCCGTCAAGGTCCGCATGGTCCGGCGCACGCCCACGACCTGATCGAGAGTCATGAAGATCGAAGACATCCGCGCCAAGACCGACTCGGAGCTCGAGTTCGACCTGGCGAACCTCAAGAAGGAACTCTTTGACGCGCGGTTCCGCGCCTCGATGGGGACCGACTCCAACACCGGCCGTATCCGTGACCTGCGCCGCTCCATCGCGCGCATCAACACGATCCTCCACGAGCGCGCCATCGGCGTCCGTGGTGCGGCCGCCAAGTGACGTACCCCGCGTAGACGCCCCACACGAATCCTTCCACAGCCCATGGCCCCGCGCGCGGCGGCCACGAAGCGATGACCGATACCACCACTGAGACCACCTCCGAGCAGGCGCGGAACAGCCGCCGCGTGCTCGAGGGCATCGTCTCGAGCGACGCGATGGACAAGTCCATCACCGTCCGCGTCGAACGGAAGTTCAAGCACCCGAAGTACAAGAAGTACATCCGGCGCCACTCCAAGGTGCACGTGCACGACGAGAACAACGAGGCCGCCACCGGCGACCGCGTGGAGGTCATGGAGTGCCGCCCGCTCTCCAAGACCAAGCGCTACCGCCTCGTGCGGATCGTCGAGCGCCCCTCGCTCCCGGCCGGCGCCGTGAAGCCCGTCCAGGTCCAGGCCGCCGCCACGGCGGACGCGATGGGGGGTGAGGCCGACGGCCCCGAGGAGGTGCAGTCGTGATCCAGATGCAGACCTTCCTGGACGTCGCCGACAACACCGGCGCGAAGCAGGTCCAGTGCATCAAGGTCCTCGGCGGGACGCACCGGCGCTACGCCGGCCTCGGCGACATCGTCGTCGCCTCCGTCAAGAAGGCCATCCCCGGCTCCGAGGTGAAGCCCGGCACCATCGTCAAGGGCGTCATCGTCCGCGTGAAGCAGAGCACCCGCCGGGGCGACGGCAGCTACGTCCGCTTCGACCGGAACGCGCTCGTCATCGTCGACGGTGAGGGCAACCCGAAGGGCACCCGCATCTTCGGCGCCGTCGCCCGCGAGCTCCGCGACCGGAGCTTCATGAAGATCGTCTCGCTCGCTCAGGAGGTCATCTGATGCATGTCAAGCGCGGAGACCAGGTGATCGTCATCTCTGGTAACGACAAGGGCTCGACCGGTGAGGTCGTCCAGGTGATGCGCGCGGAGAACCGCGTGGTCGTCTCGGGCGTCAACGTCCGGACGAAGCACATGAAGCCGACCCAGGCCAACCCCCAGGGGGACCGGGTCGAGCGAGAGTTCCCCATCCACGCGAGCAACGTGATGCTGCTCGATCCCTCCACCGGCAAGGGCACGCGCAAGCGTCCCGCGTCGAACTGATCCACCCCGACCCAGCCCATCCAGGACCGACAACGACCGGTCCCAGCACAATGGCTGCACGCCTCAAGACCAAGTACCAATCGGAGGTCCGGGACAAGCTCTCGGAGGCCTTCGACATCAAGAACATCCATGCGATCCCTCGCCTCGAGAAGATCGTGGTGAACATGGGCGTCAAGGGCGCCGTCGAGTCGAAGTCCAAGGTGGAGACCGCCGCCCGGGACCTCGGCACCGTGACGGGCCAGAAGCCGACCATCCGCAAGGCGAAGAAGTCCATCGCGGGCTTCAAGCTGCGCGAGGGGATGCCCATCGGCTGCGCCGTCACCCTGCGTCAGGACCGCATGTGGGAGTTCGCCGACCGCCTGATCTCGGTCGTCCTCCCCCGTATCCGCGACTTCCGCGGCGTGAAGGACAAGCTCGACGGTCGTGGGAACTACACGCTCGGCATCTCCGAGCAGTCGATCTTCCCCGAGATCCCGTTCGACCGGATCGAGTTCCAGCAGGGCATGGACATCACGTTCGTGACCAGCGCCGAGACCGACGAGCAGGGCTACATGCTGCTCAAGGAGCTCGGTATGCCCTTCGTCGACCGCAGCAAGAAGGCCTGAGGCCAGCACCAGGGCAAAGGAGAACAACAGCCATGATGACCGACCCCATCGCCGACATGCTCACGCGGATCAGGAACGCGAACCTGATCGGGCGCAAGAGCGTCGCCATGCCGGCCTCTCGTATGCGCGTGGGCATCGCCAACGTGCTCAAGGACGAGGGCTTCATCCAGGACTACGCCGTGGAGGAGGGCAAGCCCTCCAGCACCCTCACGGTCGACCTGCGCTACGGCGTGGATGGCGAGAAAGTCATCCGCTCCATCCAGCGCGTCAGCAAGCCGGGCCGCCGCGTCTACGCGGGCCTCGGGGAGCTCAAGCCCGTCCTCCGCGGTCAGGGCATCCACGTCGTCTCCACGCCCAAGGGCGTGATCTCGGACCGCAAGGCCCGCGAGCTGGGTGTCGGCGGGGAGCTCCTCGCCGAGGTCTTCTGATCCCGCTTCACCGAGGAACCTGAAATGTCTCGTATCGGCAAAGCTCCCATCGCCATCCCCGGCGGCGTCGAGGTCAGCGTCAAGGGGCGCGACGTCAACGTGAAGGGCCCGAAGGGGAACCTCTCCATCACGCTCCGGCCCGAGGTCGAGGTCGCGGTGGAGGGCAGCACGGCGTGCGTCACGGTCAACGGCTCGGGCGCCGCACGCGCCGCCCGCGCGTACCACGGCCTGACCCGCTCCCTCGTCAACAACATGGTCGAGGGCGTCACCAAGGGCTTCGAGAAGAAGCTCGAGATCGTCGGCGTCGGTTGGAACGCCAAGGTCCAGGGCACCAAGGTCGTCCTGAACATCGGCTTCTGCCACGACGTCCCGATCGAGATGCCCGACGGCGTCTCGGCGGAGTGCCCGAACCCGACCCAGATCGTCATCACCGGTTCGGACAAGCAGAAGGTCGGCCAGACGGCCGCCGTCATCCGCGCGGTCCGTCCGCCCGAGCCCTACAAGGGCAAGGGCATCCGGTACCAGGGCGAGTACGTGAAGAGGAAGGCCGGCAAGTCGTTCGGTAGCTGACGCGAGGCTGCACCACCATGAAGTCCACCCTTCTACTCAAGAACAAGCGCCGCGATCGGCGCGCGAAGAGCGTCCGCCGTCGTATCGGCAAGTTCTCGGGCCGCCCCCGGCTGTCCGTGCACCGCTCCACCAAGCACATCTCGGCGCAGGTGATCGACGACGAGTCCGGCAGCACGCTCTGCGCGGTGTCGTCCACCTCCAAGAAGCTCGCCGATCAGCTCCAGGGCAAGACCAAGACCGAGAAGGCCGCCGTGATCGGCGCCGAGATCGCGCGGCTCGCCAAGGAGAAGGACGTGACCGAGGTCGTGCTCGACCGCGGTTACTCCCGCTACCACGGCCGCGTGAAGGCCCTCGCCGACGCCGCTCGTGAGGGCGGCCTCTCCCTCTGATCGCCGCGCGCGCACCCACGATTCCACCATGAAGACTCACGTCGAATACCTCGACCACAGCGAGGTCGAAGAGGCCGGCGAGCTCGGCGAGCAGCTCCTGCAGGTCAACCGCTGCGCCGCCGTCGTGAAGGGCGGCCGCCGCTTCTCCTTCTCCGGGCTCTGCGTCGTCGGCAACCGCAGCGGCGTCGTCGGCTACGGCTTCGGCAAGGCGCGCGGCGTCCCCGGCGCCATCGAGAAGGCCAACAAGGACGGCCGCAAGCACCTCCAGCGCGTGCCGCTCACCAAGGAGGGGTCCATCCCTCACGAGGTGATCGGCGAGTTCTGCTCGGCTCGCATCAAGCTCATCCCGGCCTCCGAGGGTACGGGCATCATCGCCGGCACCTCGGTCCGCGCGGTGGCCGAGATGGCGGGCATCAAGAACCTCCTGTCGAAGTCGATGGGGTCCACGAACCCGATCAACCTGGTCAAGGCGACGCTCGACGCCCTCGCCCAGCTCCGCACGCCGGAGCAGGTCGAGGAGCTCCGCAGCACGAAGCTCTGATCGCGACGTCCCTCCACGACACTCCAAGAAGACATGGACCTCAAAACCGTCTGCTCCAAGGGCACCAAGTACGCCACCCGCCAGCGCGTGGGTCGCGGCACCGGTAGCGGCAACGGCAAGACCAGCGGTCGCGGCCACAAGGGTCGCGGGCAGCGCTCGGGAGCCAGCCGCCGCGCCGGCTACGAGGGCGGCCAGATGCCGATCTACCGCCAGGTTCCGAAGCGCGGCTTCACGAACGCCCGCTTCCGCACCGAGTACACGATCCTCAACGTGGGCCTCCTGGACGCCTTCGAGGACGGCGACACCGTCGACCTCGCGGCGGTCCTCGGCAAGGGCCTCGCGTCGAAGAACACCGACCTCCTGAAGCTGCTCGGCAACGGGGACCTCAGCACCAAGCTGACCGTCCGGGCCCAGCGCTTCTCGAAGACCGCGCGCGAGAAGATCGAGAAGGCCGGCGGCACCGTCGAGCTGATCGAGAAGAAGGCGATGCGGCCGAAGTTCGTCGCCAAGGACGGCAGCAAGAAGACGCCGGGCAAGCCGCGCATCCGCCGCGGCAACGGCAAGGCCAAGTTCCACGAGGCGGCGCAAGCCGACGCGTAAGCGCCAGGTCACCTTCGTCCGGACTTCTAGCTCGCAAGCGAATCCAGCATGAACGTGTCGATCACCAACCTGTACAAGGTCCCGGAGATCAGGAACAAGGTCCTGATCACGCTGGGGCTCTTGTTGATCTACCGCATCGGGTTCTTCATCCCGCTGCCCGGGGTCAACGCCGAGGTGATGCTGGCCAATCTCGGCAGCATGGACGGCGTCGGGCGGCTGTTCGGCATGATGAACGTGCTGACCGGCGGTTCGCTCGGCAGCGCGACGCTCTTCTCGCTGGGCGTGATGCCCTACATCTCGGCCAGCATCATCTTCAGCCTGCTGGCCAAGGCGGTGCCCGCGCTCGAGAAGATCAGCAAGGAAGGCGCGAGCGGCCAGCGCAAGATCAACCAGTACACGCGCCTCGCGACGGTCGTGATCTGCCTGATCCAGTCGTGGTTCGTCATCGGCGGCACGCTGAGCGGCGAGTCGAACATCCTGCACGCGGGCGTCGAGCAGTGGTTCGGCCTCTACACCATCGTCGTGATGGTCTCGCTGACCGCCGGCACGATGTTCATCATGTGGCTGGGTGAGCAGATCACCGAGCACGGGATCGGCAACGGCATCTCGCTGATCATCATGGCGGGGATCATCTCGAACCTCGCGCCGGCGCTGAGCGGCTACATCCAGGGCGGCTTCGGCACCCAGGAGTGGCAGAGCCTGCTGCTGTTCCTCGGCGCGTGGGCCGTCACGGTGATCGCCGTCGTGTTCATGACCAAGGCGCAGCG
>JASFWR010000215.1:0-6472 GCA_050049155.1 Planctomycetota bacterium
GTGGGTCGAGGTGGACGCCACGGTGCTGTCCTCCGAGGTCGTCTCCAGCCGCTCGAGCGACGGGACCACCTACCTGCCCGAGGTACGGTTCACCTACCGCTTCGAGGGGCAGGACCACGAGTCCGACCGGTACTCGTTCGGGACCTTCTCCACCAGCGACCGCTCCTACGCCCGCGGGGTGGTCCGCGACCACCCGGAGGGCGCCGAGGTGCGCGCGCTCGTGGACCCGGAGGACCCCGCCGAGGCGGTCCTCGACGCCTCGGGGGACGCCTTCCCCAAGGGCGTCGTCCTCTTCCTCACCCCCTTCCACTGCGTGGGTCTCTGGTTGATCGGGCGGATGCTGCGGGCCTTCACCGCGCGCCCGCGCCGTCCGGGCAACCGCCACTTCCGCCGCTACGCCGCCGTGGACGACCAGGACCGCCTGATCCTCAGGCGACCGCAGGCGTCCTCCTGGGAGGTGACCCTGCTCGCCTTCGGGGTCCTCGCGTTCGTGAGCGCGTTCCCGGTCTTCTTCCTCGCGGGGATCATGGGCTCGGGCCCCCTGGTCGTGCCCGTCCTCGCCGCCTGTGCGCTGGGCGCGGCGGTCGCCCGCCGCTGGAGCGTCCGCAAGCAGCGGGACCCCGCGCGCTTCCTGCACGTGGACCGGAGGCTCGGGCGCTTCTCCTTCCCCGCGGACGAGGAGGGTCACCCCATCGCCGACGTGGAGGAGCTCGTCCTGCGCTCCCGGGAGACGAACATGGCCAGCAACGGCGTGCCCCAGGTGGACCACAGCCTCAGCGCACGCATCGGCGACGGACGCGTGCCGGTCTTCCGCTTCCGCGGCGCGCCCGAGGAGGGCGAGGCCCTCCGCGAGGCGCTCGCCGCGGAGTTCGGGCTGACGAGCTGACCCGGGGGGACGGTTCGCAGGGTGGCTCGAACCTGCACGACCCGAAGGCCACATCCCCTGACTGGGCCCCGCTCGCACGCCGCGCCCCTGCGCACGCCCTCAAGCTGGAGGCCGCTCCCGGGGGCCGCTCAGGCGCTCGCCGAGAGCGCGTCCCAGAGGTCCCGGCGGGCGCCGAGCGCCCGCTCGGCGGCGTCCCGGGCCTCGCGCTCCTTGTCCGGATCGCCGGCCAGGATGCGGCCGAGGATGCGGCGCGCCAGCGGGCCGTGGTGCTCCCCGTCGGCCTCGATGTGCCGCTCCAGGTAGCGCTTGAAGAGGGAGCAGTCGAAGCCGTCCGCGGACAGCTGGTCGACGATGGGCATGAAGAGCTGCGGGATGACGTCCTCGCGTCCGTGGAAGAAGATGGACGCGCGCACGTGGAGGGGACCCTCCAGGAGCTCGAAGGTGGTCCTGCCGAAGCGGACGGCGGCCTCGGGCAGCGCGCAATCCGAGAGCACGTCGAGGGGCGCCTCGCCGGAGCGGAGGCGCTCCGTCACGCCGCGGATCGGCATGGTGTCGGCGCCGATCTGCTCCATGGCGAGCAGGTACCACTCGTAGTGGCTGACCGCGCGCTCACCGAACTCCGCGTCGGACTCCTCGTCCAGCACGATCTCGTTGATGAAGCGCGCCGCCTCCTGGTCCCGGGGCGGGGTCCAGATGGAACCGACGTTGGTCAGGTCCCGCTGCAGGCTCTTCACGATCGACATGAAGTCCAGCACGCACATCACGTGGTGCTCCATGAAGTTCTGGAGCGCCTCGATGGAGCGGAGGGAGTTGGCGCAGCGGTGCGAGGCCAGCTCGGCTTTCGCCCGCGCCACACTGACGGAGTCTGAGGACTCGACGGTGTCGAGATGGGGTTCGTGGGCCAGCGTCATGCAGACAACGTAGCCCAATCTTCGAAACTGGTCAGGCCGCTCGAGGAAGTCCCGTCTCGGAAGGAACCTCTCCCACCGCCTCGCCGCGGCGCGCTGTCGCATTTCCCGGCCCCAGCGGGTCGGGGAAGTAGTAGTTCCGCGTCACCGGACGGGGTGGCGTGAGCGCGAGCGCCTGGGCCGACCCGGGCTCGAACCTCGAGGGGTCGAACCAGTTGAAGGGCGTCTCGTGCACCAGGTCGTAGCGCTGCAGCACGCCCATGAAGACGGCGCGCTCGCGCCCGTGCTGGACGCGGCTGCCCTGGTGCAGGGTGGTCGAGGTGTCGAGCAGCAGCACGCGGCCGCGCTTCCCGGTCATTGTGATGAGCTCCGACGGGTCGACGACCTGGCGCACGGCGCTGTCGGAGAACGGCCCGGCGCGCATGTACGACCCCACGGGTCCGAGCGGGCGCTTGCCGAGGCGGCCGACGGCCTCGCGCGAGGCGGCGGCCGGGAGGAAGGTGAGCGGGCCGTCCCGCTCATCCTCCACGTCCGTGAGCAGCACGAACATCTTGATCTGCCGGTCGTCCTCGCCGTCGAAGTGGAAGAGCTGGCTCCCGCCCCAGCCGCCGCCGAAGGGGTGCGCCTGTCCGGGCGAGTAACCGACGCCCACCCGGCGCAGGAGCGGCACCGCGCCGAGGTAGTCGGCGGCGCAGGCGAGCAGCTCGTCGGAGACCATCGCGTCCACGAGCTCGGGCCGGCGATCGACGCCGTCGTCGCCGAGGAGGTCGAAGGCGATCCGGTAGCGCCCGGGCGCCTCGTCCCGGAGCCGCGCCAGGTGCGGGCGCGCCTCGTGCAGCGCGCCGTCGCACGACGCGACGAGCGCGTCCAGGCCCGGGAGCTCGCCGGGTTCGATCCAGCGGTAGCCGAGCTCGGGGTCGATCCGCACGGGGCACCCGGTGCCCTCGATGAGCGCACGGCCCGCCGCCTCGCGCTCCTTGATCGCGGCCCTCGAGGTCAGCCGGCGGCGCGCCTTCAGGAGGCGGAAGCCGAGCTCACTCGCGTACACCGAGAAGTGCAGGCGAGTGCGGAGCCCCACTTCGCGCGCGCGGGAGGCGTCCTTGAGGACGGAGGAGGTCATGGGCCGGGGAACCCGAAGGAGGACCCCAGGCCCGCGTCCGGACCTCAGGAACCCTCAATGGGCGTAGGCATCTTTCGGACGTTCGAGCCCCCGCCTTTGCCACTGGATCCAGAAACGGCCGCGGTCCTTCCAGGCGAAGGCCTGCTCCCCGGGGCCCAGGGGCGAGAAATAGGGCCTGAAGCGCTCGGGAGCCGCGGCCTCGAGGGCCGCGAGGGAGTCCCCGTAGGCCGCCACCTGCGCCTCGAATTGAGCCCTGCGGGCCGGATCCGTGAGCCCCTCGGGCGGGGTGAGCGTGGATCCGAACTTGAGCCGTCCGGCGAGGGTGAAGAGCACGATGTCCGCGTCGAGGTCCGAGCGGAGCTCGAGGGCACGCTCCATCGCCTCCACGAGGCGCTCGGGGTCGCTGCCCGCTCGCTCGAAGAGGAAGCCCCCCACGCTCTCCACCAGGTGGCCCGGCGCGCTGGCGTTGAGGCGGGCGTGGTCCGGCCGGAGGAACGAGAGGGTGCACGCCCCGAGGAGCACCAGCACGGCGGCCAGCGTCGCCCTCGCCGGGGCCGGGCGCCAGCGCGAGAGCCACACGCCGACGCTGACCCACGCGATCGGGTGCAGGGGGAGCATGTACCGGTACCCGTTGACGCCCTTGAGCGGTTGACCCTGGAAGCTCCCGAAGGTGTAGCTCGCCGTCCAGAGCACCGGGTACAGGGCGAGGGCCAGCTCGGGCCGGACCTCACGCTCCAGGAGGAGCGCGCGCACCGCGCCCCACGAGAGGACGCACCAGGCGCCGAAGCCCAGCGCGAGCAGCGCGGCCTCGAGCCAGGGGCCCGCGCCCCCCAGCTCGGGGAGGAACAGGGAGTGCGGGAGGTAGTGGGTGACGAGCTCGACGAAGGCCTCCTTCACGCTCGCCAGCGAGCTCTGGAAGTGCCCCGAGGCCGACTTGCCGTAGACGCCGAGCCCCATCCAGTCGTGGGTCAGGTTGTAGGCCCACCACGGGAGCAGGCCCACCGCCACCCCGGCCACCCGCGCCGCCATGTCGGGCCGGATCCACGCCCGTCGGTCGCGCACCACCTCCACCAGCAGCATCGCCGCGAGCCACAGGGCGAGGCCGTAGTGGAACCAGAGGGAGACCCCCGCGAGCCCCCCGAGCAGGAACGCCTCGCCCGCCGCGCGCTCCCGCCGGAAGGCGTGCCGGCTCCACAGCCAGAGGGTCGCCATCGCGAAGGCGTTGGCCTCCACGTGGGAGGCCCAGACGAGGGCGCCGACCATCGCGTAGCCCGGCGACGGCACGCACGCCAGCAGGCCCGCCATCCAGGCCGCGCGCCGGGAGAAGAGCCGGTCCACCAGCAGGAAGAGGAAGGCGATGGTGGCCCAGTCGTAGAGCAGGTTCGGCAGCCGCATGGTGAGCGGCGAGCCGCCGAACGTGGCGTAGCTGACGGCGTCCAGGCCGATCGTGAGGAGCGTGCCCCCCTGGAAGTGCCCCTGCTGGTAGTCCAGGTGCGGAACGAGCGGGCCGTCGATCCACTCCTGGGCCGCCATCCCCCGCCGCCACTCCTCCGTGTCCGGGAGGCCCCCCGGGGAGATCTCCTCCGGCGGCATCGCGATCAGCGCCAGCTTGAGGATGGCCGCGATCAGGAGCAGGACGGCGATGGGCCCCGCCGCTCGCGGCGACCCCGCTGCGCGTGACGCGCTGTCTCGGCTCCGCTGCTCCATGGCCCGGGCCGAGGATATGGACTAGCAGAGGCAAGATCGCGCCGGATTCGATAGCTTCTCCGGCAGGCGGCGAGGGCCGATCCGGCCCCGGCCAGCGGCTGCCACCGCAACACCGTAAGTCCATGGAACCACAGTCCGTTCTCGTCGTGGAGGACAACCCCGTCCTCGCGGAGGCGATCGAGTTCGCCCTGACCACCTTCGGCTGGTCGGTGGTGGGTCCGTGCGCCACGAACGAGGCGGCGGCCGAGATGATCGAGGGCGCGGGCTTCGGCGCGGCGATCCTCGACCTCGACCTGGGTGAGGGGCTCTCCACGCCCACGGCGGCGACCCTCCGCGAGCGGGGCATCCCGTTCCTCTTCATGACGGGGCACGACGCGTCCGCGGTGCTCCCGGAGGCGTTCCAGAACGAGCGCTGCCTCGTGAAGCCTGTGGACCCGGAGAAGCTCGTGGAGGCCCTCGAGGGCCTCTCGGGCCCAGCCTGAGCGACCACCGCCCTCTCCCGGACGGGAGCGGCAGCCGTGAGGGCTCAAGGGCGGCCCGCCGCCCGGTCGATGGAGCGCATGTCGGGTCCACGACCCGGCGCAGGTCCATGCGCCCCTCCACCCCCGCCCCCGAGCCGCTCCCCTCGCCCCCCGCCCGGCGCGCCGGCTTCACGATCCTGGAGCTGCTCATCGTCCTGGCGCTGCTGACCATCACGGCGAGCGTCGGCATCCCCGCCTACTTCGCGCGACCGGCGGTCACCCTCGACAGCGCGGCGCGCCTGCTGGCGGCGGACATGCGCGAGGTGCAGAACCGGGCGGCGCTCTACCAGCTCCCGCTGCACCTTGAGTTCCCCGAGGACGGCACCGGCTACCGGGGCGTGCACAGCGACGGTGACCCCCTGCACTCGCCCTACTGCGACGGGCCCTACGTGCGGGACTACCCGGCCGACGCGGTGTTCGAGGGCGTCCGCGTGCTGAGCGTCGAGTCCCCGGCCGGACGCCGGGTCTCCTTCGACGGCCGAGGGCTGGCCTCGAGCACCGCCAGGGTGGTGCTCTCCTTCGCCGGGGACACCTGCACGCTGAAGGTGCGCGCCGGCTCGGGCCTCGTCGAGATCGAGGACCTCGACGACCCCTGGTTCGACGTCGGCCTCTAGCCGGCGGCGGTCCAGGCCTCGAGGCCCCCGCGCACGGCGAAGACGTTCTCGAAGCCGTGCCCCAGGAAGTAGCTGGCCACGTCGAGACTGCGGTCGCCGTTGGCGCAGATGAACACGATCCGGCGATCCTTGGGCAGGGACATGTAGCGGTCCGACGCGTCGTAGTCGAGGGCCTCGGAGCCCTCCGCCGTGGCGCCCGTCCGCTCGTCCGGGGTCCGGACGTCGATGAAGGAGAAGTCCTCGCCCGCCGCGGTGAGGGCGCGGACCTCGTCCGGCTGGACCTGCCGCTCGCGGTCCATGGTCTCCGCGCGGACGATGGTGTCGACCATGTCCTTCAGGTCGAGGATGTTGTGGTCCTTGGCCACCTGGGCCAGCGTGTCCGAGGGCTGGAACCCGCAGGCCGAGCACCCCCCCACGTGATAGCGCTGGAACAGCGCGCGCTGGGCGGCGGGGGCGATGGAGAGGATCTCCTCCATCGTCATCTCGGGGGTGATCGTGAGGCTCTGGTCGGTCATCGGTCTTCGGGAGGTCGGGCTCCGCGGGGAGCATAGTCTACGGGCTCCGGGGTCCCACCCTCAGGGCCGCGTCCCCGCCACGCGCGGCGGGAATGCCCCGTCGTGAGCACATTCCCGGGGCGCGCCGCGCCGGGGCCCCTCGGGCCCGCTAACCTCCCCCTCCCGGCGCCCGAGGGTGGCCCCGCCCGTGAGGGCCCCCGC